>CANIIN010000123.1 GCA_947467405.1 Betaproteobacteria bacterium
GAAAGACCTGTTGCAGGACGCGATCACACTGATGAAACGCTCGATCGAAGAAGTGCCGCTGCAGTTCAAGAATTTCCGGGATTAGTTTTTTTTAGAGTTAAATTCGCCGGGAGCGGTCCGGCGGCTCAATACTGTTCTTGCCTCGCCAAGAACAGTATTGGCGGACTCAAAGTTCAAGGGCAACAAGGGCAACAAGGGCAACAAGGGCAACCAGTAAAATTTTTTGAGCTGCAGTGCTCAAAAACGACTTCTGCAGGCGTTCGAAACTCCAACGACTTTCGCAGACGTGTCTTGAGCATCCGCGTGCACCGATCCAGCTCACGTTGCGTGAAATGCGAGAGATCTTCGTTCGCATACGTTTTCAGTCTAATGAGTCGGTATCGCTCGCTTCTCCAGCCACTCAAAAAAATACTGTATCGCTAGCGCGAGGATCGCGGCGGGTATCGCCCCAGCGAGTAGCAAGGAAGTATCGTTGATCGCCAAACCGGCGGCGATACGTTCACCATAACCACCCGCGCCAATAAAGGCTGCAATAGTTGCCGTGCCGACGTTGATGACTGCCGATGTCTTGATACCGGACAGGATCGTAGGCAATGCAATTGGTAGTTCGATAAAAAAAAGTTTGTCTTTCTCTGACAAACCCAGAGCGAGTGCTGCGTGTCCGACACCTCTTCCCACGTTTACCAAACCGGTATGAGTATTGCGGACGATCGGCAGCAGCGCATAGAGGAACAGCGCGATCATTGCCGGCAGCAGGCCTATGGAATGCGTCAGCGATATAAGGAAAGCAAGGAGTGCTAACGAAGGCACGGTCTGGACGACACCCATGACGGCAAAGATCGGTTGCGTTAGACGTGGCATACGCGCCGCCGCGACACCGAGAGGTAATCCGACCAGAATAGCGGCGACCAGGGACCCAAATACCAGCAATAGGTGTTCTCCAGTAAGACGCCATAGATCAGGTCCGAACAACTGTGTTGCAAATCCAGACGTTTCTTGCGCGGGGGGGCGAGGCGTCGCGCCTTTTACCGCATCCAAATGAAGCGCTGCCGCTTGCGCAAAGCTACGCCCCTCTAACTCGACGGCTGCATTAAGGCGAATCATGCCAGCGTTATCCAAAGAATCCTGCAGCGCGGTGATACCCTTCCACTGCAGCGGATAGCGTAACGGCGCCTCAATACGATGTAGCAATACCGCCTCGTAGCGCGGGAAATATTGCTTATCGTCAGTCAGGACACGAATTTGATGGCGTACTATCTTGGCATCGGTTGAATAAAGATCGACTGCTTCAATACGCCCGGCAGCTAGCGCCTCATAAGCAATACCATGTTCAAGACCGTATGGTGACATTCCTGCTAATCCATAGGTACGCGACATACCGGGCCAGCCATCCCTCCTGGCCAAGAACTCTGGCGACAAGCCTAGCTTCAACCCGGGATGCTTAACCAGATCCGAAATGTTACGAATCTCATATCTTGCGGCGATCACTTCTCTGACGCCAAGTGCATAGCTATTGTCGAACCCAAATGATACCGATATGGCGAGTCCGAGAGGCTTTAACTCACTGTTGAGCAATGCGATGGATGGATTGCCTTCCAACTTTAGAATTTCTCGCGCGATCGTGCCAGTATATTCCGGGTAAGCATCTATCGAACCTGCGCGTAACGCCGCATAAAGTATCGCGGTATTGCCAAGACCGGGTTTGTGTTCGGAGGGGCCGCCACGGGCGGCCATCTGCTGCACAAGCTCACCCAAAATATACGCTTCTGTAAAGCGTTTAGATCCGATGCTAAGTGGCTTTTCTGCGAGCGCAAAGTTACAGCAAAACAGTAAAGCACTCAGCATTCCCAGACCTGCAAGCCAATGCCGCGCTTGCGCGACCGAAATTATTCTGGTTGTGCGCATTTTCTTTACCCGGTTGGCGACGATGTACTACAAAAGTTTATTTCAAGCAGCCAATTTTTTTACCAGAAAGATATCTTCTAATTCTGGCAGAGGCGGTCTGCGAGCTATTACCGTCCCGCCATTAATTTTTTCTTTAGATTAGAAATTACCGGGCATTTGCCAATGGTAGTGCCGTATTTTGGCAGGCCAGGTCTCGATCATTGCGATCTTGAATGATGGCGGGTAATTTTTGCGAGCACTCTAGAGAGAGAGTGTAGTTCCAATTCTGGGTCGATCAGGTCTTGCCTTGACCTGACAGCTGATGCGAGCTTCTCTCGCCATTGAACGTCATCTGCCAAGCGTGCGAGTAGAAGTGACAGGGCTGCGTGGTTACCAACAGGATAATAGGCTGGAAAGCCTTTGCCGAGCAGTCCGATATTTCCAGAAATTTTTGATGCGATGACCGGAACGCCGATAGCGATGGCTTCCGAGACGACATGCGCACCGCCTTCCATATGGCTTGATATCACCATGGCGTGACTGCGCGATAGCCAGCGCATGGCGGTTGCGTGATCGCATTCCCCCAACCATTCATAGCGCGGTTCCGCACACATCTGAATTCCGGCCTCTTTTTTGAAAGCCGGCGACATTGCCTTGCCGAGGTGGACAACGCGTATGGGCATGTCTTTGGGCAGTTGGGCAAGGGCCTGGACGGCGCAGAAGGGGTCTTTCTCCTCGCGCAGATGACCAATGACGGTAATCAGACAATAGCTGCGCGGGGGTGTTTGACGTTTGACGGCACGTACAGATTGGTAGATCACCGAAGTTTTGTGGCGCAATGCTGAGCTCAGTTCAGACAGGCCCTCCCGCTGCAGTACGACCATATGATCGGCGAGTGCTAGCGATTCGCGTGCATCCTCGTTCGAGCGAATATCCCGGTATAAATCGGTGCCGGTCAGTACCAGCAGGAGCGGTCGCGTTGGATATGCGCTTTTCCAAGCCTTGATGGAAGCATGACTTCGACGCGCGTGTAGTGCGATCAGGACATCGCACTCCTGGCCAGTCCATGAGATAGCGATGTCTACCTGATGGTCCAGCGACCTCAGGTGGGTAGCCCAGCGTTCCGCCGTGTTTCGATTGCCGTGGCGGGAACCTGATCTGGCAGGAGTTACAATACGTATATGCACAAAAGTCGAGTCTTTTACGGTCAAGCGAAACAATGGAGCAGATGATAGCACCTGTTTTATCAGTCGCCCGTCAGCACGATTTTGCAGATTATCGCCCCTATCCAAGAGTCGCGGATATCGTCGATGGACTTGAGCAGGCACAGGCGCTGACCCGAGCGTTAACCAGTGGCCACGAAGCGGAACGGGTGCCACTGCTAGCGACGGTTAACCCTCCATTGTGGGAACTGGGACACCTTGCCTGGTTTCAGGAATTTTGGTTGCATCGCAGAGGCGATTTTGATGCACCGTCTCTATTAACCGATGCTGACCAGTATTATGACTCGGCCCGTGTGCATCACGACACCCGCTGGACTTTGAGTCTACCCAGTACCAGTGCCACCATGGCCTACGGTGACACGGTTCTAGCGCAGACGAAGGAATTACTCTCTCAGGCTTGCGTTGAGGAGAGGCACGCTTACTTTGCCCAACTCGCGCTGTTCCATCAGGATATGCACAACGAGGCGTTTTGCTACACGTGGCAGACTCTGGGCTTTTCGATGCCGGTGGGCTGGCTGGAGGAACCTGTTTCTCTGACTGGCGATATCCTGTTGGATCAAGGTCGGTGTTTGATCGGGGCTCAACGGGGTAAGGGCTTTCTATTTGACAACGAAAAATGGGCACATGAGGTCGACTTGCCCGCGTTCGCGATTTCCCGGAGTGTTGTTACCAACGGCGAGTTCCGAGCCTGCGTAGATGCCGGCGCTTATACACGCGATGATTTGTGGTGCCCGTCTGGTCGTATCATGCGCGACCAATTGGAATTGGTTCATCCGCGCTACTGGCGACAGCAAAGCGGTACCTGGCAGGAACGGCGCTTCGACGCTTGGGTGCCGCTGGATGACGCAGCGCCCGTCAGACATTTAAGCGCATACGAGACCGAAGTCTATTGCCGGTGGGCAAAGCGGCGCTTACCTACCGAGGCGGAGTGGGAGCGCGCAGCGAGATTACCTGCAGAAGAATTTCAGTATGGCCAAGTCTGGGAGTGGACAACAAGCCGCTTCACGCCTTTTCCAGGATTTAGTGCTGACCCCTACAAGGAATACTCCCAACCTTGGTTTACCGATGATCACCGAGTGCTGCGGGGAGGCAGTTTTGTTACACCGCGTCGCCTGATGCGCCCAACCTTACGAAATTTCTATCAGCCAGCACGAGCAGATATTTTTTGTGGTTTTCGCACTTGCTCGATTTAATCGGGATGAATTCGGTTTTCTGCGGGCCTCCACACACATAACATTACATCAATGAATTGCAGCGCCATTTCCTTTTACGAAAAATTCAGGTCGGGAAGACCGTTTTTTTCTTGGTTGTTAACCCTACACTGAATATTATTTCGCCCATGTCATTTAGCCAATATTTCGATCTTTTGCCGTCGCAGATTGCCTTTCTCGACGATGTTGTTGCCGGACTAAATTCGAATCCCAAGCAGATCGCGCCCAAGTATTTTTACGATAAACGCGGCTGCTCGTTGTTTGAGGATATTTGTAATTTGCCGGAATATTATCCAACACGTACCGAACTCTCGATCATGGCGGAAAATGCAACCGCGATGGCGGACTGGATTGGTAAAGGCGGCACTCTAATTGAGATCGGTTGCGGCAATAGTCATAAATCGCGGCTTTTGCTGGAAGAACTGCAGCCGACCGAGTTCGTAGCTTTGGATATCGCCGTTGAGCAGTTGAAAAGTTCTTGTGACGCGCTTGCGCAGGAGTTCCCGAAAATAAAAATAGTGGCGCTACGCGCTGATTTTGAGGAGGCGCCGGCGATCCCAGCAGAGGCCGGGATCAGTGCTGCTCCTCGTGCCTTATATTTCCCGGGCTCTACTATCGGCAATTTCACCCCCACGGCAGCGCGAGAATTTCTTTCTCGCTGGGCCCCTGTATTGGGTGCTGGCAGCTATGCACTGATTGGGGTGGATATGAAAAAAGACCGTGCATTGCTCGAGGCGGCTTATAACGATGCTAACGGTGTTACAGCTTCATTTAACCAAAATCTTCTCTCTCGGTTAAATCGCGAACTTAGAGCCGACTTTGACGAAACGGCGTTTCGTCACTGGGCGTTTTACAATGCCGAAGAAGGACGCATTGAAATGCACCTTAAAAGCTTGTGCCTGCAGATTGTTTCGCTTGGAGGGGCACGCATTGAATTCTCTGCGAACGAGACAATACGCACTGAAATCTCGTGTAAATATTCGATCGCAGAATTCCAAGAGCTGGGGCGTGCGGCAGGTTATTTACCGCAGACTTTCTGGACAGATTCGAAGAATATGTTTGCCGTCCACCTTTTTAAATTGCCCCCAAATCTGGCGACCCCATAAGGTTCGATCGTTTCGGCCACCGCCAACACACTCCCGCTTGCAACTGATCATTGACGGGTTACGCGCTAAAGCAGCGGGGATCTGGTTCTTTCAGCTAGTAAACTCATTCGCCGCCGACCACAATCACGATCGGTTTGATGTTCAGCGCATCATCTAGCGCGATGATCGTCGAATAGCGTTAGAGGACCACTACGAAAACGTAGATTTATTCGCCCGATATACCAACTTGCAGAGGGACCCAAACATCGTCGGTGGGTAGCTTCAAGATCAAAAGGCCACATGACCATCGTCGCCCACCACTCTCAAACTCAGCTATTGGCTGAACATTGCCCCAATTTCAGTGATTGCCTTGAGAGGCCTTCATTAACAATAAGGCGCTTATTTTTAGAACGAATGTTAAACTCGCTAACTGACTAGAATTCGAATTGATTATGGAAAAAAAATATATCATCAATCTGCTAATTCTCAGTGGTAACTCGCTGACAGCGATCGGTTGCCTTGGCTTGTTGCTTACTTTTAGCGGTCTGATTCAAGCAGAGTTTTTTGCAATTGGAATTTCGTCGGGAGTGCGCGTAATTGGGTCGGTGGCGGTAGCCGGTTGTCTGTTGAGTGCTATCGGCTATGGCGTCATCGAGGATTTTGAAAGGTAATAGCCATTACTTTAAGAGGGTTAAATGATGTTTAGAAAATCAGATTATTTTATTCTGTTGGCAGTGATGATTTCTTTTTTTATCACTGCGTATTTGTGGTTCGTGATGCAAGACCGCGAGCAGGCCATATTCACGGCGATTTGGGTTCCCTCCATTTTTTGCTTCGGAATTTATTTTAAGTTGGCTGCATTGCTACAGGGGAAAAAATGATGTCCATAGATCTCCTCACGTGTGGTATTTTTGTTTTCGTTGTGCTGCTTATCGGCTTGGGTCTGACGGTGATCGAATTTCGTAATATGAAGTAACATTTCGCCGTTACTCTCGGGATTACGTCCGGTGCTGTTATCGAATTATTACCGACTGCGTCGAAGCGAATAATGATAAAAATTCTCTTTGGCCAAAATGTATCCCTTTTCTAATCTCGCCATTGTCGGCGCTGGCATCGCCGGCCTCGCCTGCGCCACCAAACTCCAAGAGGCTGGACTCAAAGTCAGACTGTTCGAAAAAAGTGGCGGGGTTTCCGGCCGCATGAGCACCCGGCGCGGTAACGGTTGGCAGTGTGACCACGGCGCCCAATACTTCACCGCTCGGCACCCTGATTTTCGTGCAGAAGTGGCGCGCTGGCAGCGCGCTGGCGTGGCTGGACTGTGGAATCCCAGGCTGCAGGTGTTTGGCGATGTATCGTTACATGCCCCAGACCAGGCGCTGGAACGATTTGTCGGCACTCCAAGCATGACGGAGCCCGCGCGCCTGCTTGCCGACGCGCTGCCATTAGCTTGCCACGCGACCATCCAGCAACTACAACGTCAGCCTGATGGCTGGCAATTGCTGTCGGCAGAAGACGGGGCGCTGGCTGAGCGCTTCGACGCGGTAGTCCTGGCCATACCAGCGCCCCAAGCCGCCCCACTGTTGCAGCCCTTATCTGCTGAGTTGGCCGAGTTGGCCCGCAGCGCAACCATGGGTGGATGCTGGACAATCATGGCGCGCTTTGCAACGCCTCCCGAACTGCCGTTTGATGCAGCCTTCGTCAATGAAGGACCGTTGCGATGGATTGCACGCGACACTAGCAAGCCAGATCGCAGGGGGCCCGAGACCTGGGTTCTGCACGCCAGCGTCGATTGGAGCGAAGCAAACCTGGAGCAGGATACAGACACCGTAGCCGCTTCGCTGCTGAAAGCCTTCGGGCGACTGGGCGCTCCGGCGCCGCAAGCCTGGACCGTACACCGCTGGCGTTATGCCAACGTAATAGAGCCAGTTCTGGATAGGTCGTGCGCCTGGCACGCCGAC
>CANIIN010000124.1 GCA_947467405.1 Betaproteobacteria bacterium
GTTGGCCGGCGCCACCATCATGCCGCGCGGCAGCAACTCTTTCAGCACGGCTTCGCGAGTCTGGGTTCGCGTCCATTCGCGCACGCTCACTTCCAGTTCGGCGATGTTGCCCGGATCGCCGACATGGCCGGTCAGCGTCGCGATGT
This sequence comes from Betaproteobacteria bacterium, assembly GCA_947467405.1. GTDB lineage: Bacteria > Pseudomonadota > Gammaproteobacteria > Burkholderiales > SG8-39 > CAIYPG01. The sequence goes on from CANIIN010000124.1 coordinate 147, forward strand.
CGTTCCACTGCCGCTGCGTGGACAGGGCGTAGACGACCCACTTGCCGTCGGCGGTCTGGAACACGTTGCGCAGGTTCGGCGCGGCGACACGGTTTCCCAGGCGGCGCGGCGGCTCACCCTTGCCGTCGTAGCCGGCCAGCACGGTGCCGGTGATCTGCAAAATGGCGTCGACCGGATTGACGTCGATCAGCGCACCCTTGCCGCCGTTGCTCAGGCGGTTGTAGCAGGCGGCCAGCACGCCGAATGCCCCGGAGAACGCCGACAGTCCGTCGCCCAGCGGCACCGATGGCAGCACCGGCGCACCGTCGGACTCGCCGGTCATGTGCGTGAAACCGGCAAAGGCCTCCGATACCGTGCCGTTGCCGGCCGCCGTGGATAGCGGACCCTCCAGTCCATAGCCGGAAAAGTGCGCCATGATCAGGCCGGGATTGATGGCGGACAGTCGCTCGTAATCCAGCCCGCGGCGTTTCAGCAGCGCCGGCGGCATGTTGACCACGATGACGTCGATGTCGCGCACCATGCGCCGCAACTGCTCGCAGCCTTCTTCGCTGCGCAGGTCCATCACCACCGAGCCCTTGTTGCGCGCCACCACGCTCCACATGGCCGGATGCACACGGTAAGGGTCGCCCTCCGGCGGCTCCACCTTCAGCACATCGGCGCCGTGATCGGCGAGCAGCGTCGCGATCATCGGTGCCGCATACATGGTGGAGGTGTCCAGTACCTTCAGGCCCTTCAGCGGACCATCCGGACGCTTGTTTGCATTGCTCATCGCTACCTGCCCTGTGAATTGGTGAAAACGGCGGGAATGAAATCATTGAAGCGGGAAGGCGAAGTGTAAGACACGGCGCGAGATCACGAACGGCGAAAATGATATCGCCCCTTATAATCGCGACCTCCACCCTCCGCAGATCGGCAGACTCATGGCCTTGAAGGCAACCATCCACAAGGCCGCGCTGCAGATCGCCGACCTGGACCGGAATTACTACGGCGACCATGCCCTGACGCTGGCGCAGCATCCCTCCGAAACCGAGGAGCGCGTGATGGTGCGCCTGCTCGCCTTCGCACTGAACGCTTCGGAACCCAAAGCCGGCGAAGCGCTGGAATTCGGGCGCGGCATCAGTTCCGATGACGAACCGGCGCTGTGGCTGAAGGATCTCACCGGCAATATCCGGTTGTGGATCGAGGTCGGCCTGCCGGATCCCAAGCTGCTGCGTCGCGCATCGGGCCGGGCCGGCAAGGTGCGCGTCTACGCCTTCGGCGCGCGCGCCACCGAGATGTGGTGGCGCAGCGCCGCAGCCGATGTGGCCCGCCTGGCCAATCTGGAAGTCTTCAGCCTGCCGGGCGAAGGCACGCAGGCGCTGGCCGCACTGGTGCAGCGGAACATGCAACTGCAATGCACCATCCAGGAAGGCCACGTGCTGTTGACTGACGGCACACGCGTGGCGGAACTCGACATGCTGAGCCTCAAGTCCACCGAAACCCATTAAGATGCGCCACCTGCGCCGTGCCGTGGTGCATGCCATCCCGGACGGCCCGGACCACGACCAGAACAGATCAGCATTCCGACCACAAGCCCGCCAGCAGGCGGCAAGCCAATCCAGGAGAAATCGACCATGAGCATTTCCATGTACCAGGCATCCGTGCCGACACTCATCCAAGCGCTCAAGGCGCTGTCCGGCGTTCTCGACAAGGGCGCCAAGCACGCCGAAGCCAAAGGCATCGACCCGGCCGTGCTGCTGGGCTCGCGCCTGTATCCCGACATGTTCCCGCTCACCCGCCAGGTGCAGATCGCTTCCGACAATGCCAAGGGACCATCCGCACGCCTGGCCGGCATGGAACCGCCCAAGTTCGACGACAACGAGGCAAGCTTTGCCGACCTGCAGGCGCGCATCACCAAGACCATCGATTTCCTGCAGACCCTGAAGCCAGCGCAGATCGACGGCTCGGAAGATCGCCAGATCGTGCTGCAGATGCGCGCTGGCCCGCTCGAATTCAAAGGCCAGGCCTACCTGCTGCACTTCGCGATGCCGAACTTCTACTTCCACTGCGCCACCGTCTACGCCATCCTGCGCCACAACGGCGTCGAGGTCGGCAAGAAGGATTTTCTGGGCGGCTGAGCCTCCCGCACAGCCGGCGACTGACGACCTGCGGCGGCGATATCCGCTCCACAGAAAAACTCTTCTCCGGCCATGGCATGGCCCGTAGATGCCCGCCAGACGGGCATCTACAAGGATTCCCGCTCGACATGACCCGCTCCGCACGCACATCGCCCCGATGTTGCGTGCGGCGCACACTGACCAGCACCCACCTGCCTTGACCGCGAACACCCGATCCTTCGCCGCGCTGCGCCAGCCCCATTACGGCAGCTTCCTGCTCGGCAACATGCTGGCCATGATGGCCGACAACATCGAGCACGTGATCAGCTACTGGGTCGTGTTCGAGCAGTTCCGCTCGCCAGCGCTGGGCGGATTCGCGGTCATCGCGCACTGGGTGCCCTACCTGCTGTTCTCGGTGCATGTCGGCGCGCTGGCCGACCGCATCGACCCGCGTCGCATCATCCAGGCCGGCATGCTGCTGTTCATGGCCGTGTCCGTGGCATGGGGCCTGCTCATCTACACCGGCCTGCTGCAACCCTGGCATGCCGCCATCCTGCTGGTGCTGCATGGCGTGGCGGGCGTGCTGTGGCTGACGCCAGGCCAGATGCTCGTGCACAACCTGGTCGGCGCTGAACTGCTGCCCAGTGCGGTGCGCCTGGGCGCCACCGGGCGTTACCTCGGCATGGTGGCCGGTCCGGCCGTCGGCGCCGGACTGCTGTACGCCTTCGGTCCCGCGCTTGGCATCATCGTCAACGCGCTCATCTACCTGCCCATGCTGTGGTGGCTGCACCGTTCAACTCGACGCACTCCCCCGTCCCACGCCACGCACGCTGGCAACGCCAAACCACAACGCGCCATCCGCGGCCTGGGCGACATCATCGACACGGCGCGCAGCATCGCCGGCAATCCCACCATCGTCGCCATGATGCTGCTGGCAGGCGGTGCCTCACTGCTCATCGGCAACGCCTACCAGGCGCAGATGCCGGGCTTCGCCCATGATCTGGGCCACGATCACGCCGACCTGTCCTACGGCATGCTGCTGGGCGCGGATGCCGCCGGCGCGCTGATCGCCGGCTTCGTGCTGGAGAGCCGCGGCCTGTTGCAGCCGCGCGTGCGCACCGCCTTCATCCTCGCCATGCTGTGGTGCTGCGCATTGGGCTCGTTTGCACTGGTGTCGGCCTCGACACAGGCCCTCGCCTATGCCGCGGCGCTGGCGCTGCTGTTCGCCGCCGGCTTCCTCGAGCTGTCGTTCAATTCCATGGCCCAGACGCTGGTGCAACTGAACGCACCCGCCGAGTCTCGCGGCCGGGTGATCGGGCTGTACGCCATGGTGGCGCTGGGACTGCGCGCCTTCGCCGGCATCACCGTGGGACTCGGCGGAACGCTGGTGGGCATACACTGGTCGCTGGCGCTGAGCGCCCTGGCGCTGCTGATCATCACCGCCATCGTGTTCACCACACAGGGCGGCGCACGACGCACCTGACTCACGACACGTTCAAAGGGGAGAAACACTTGGCATACACCGACATCCTGTACGACGTCACCGACGGCATCGCGACCATCACCTTCAACCGCCCGGAAAAGATGAACGCGGCGCGCAAGCACACACACCAGGAACTGCTCGCGGCGCTGAACGAAGCCGATGCCGACGATGCGGTGCGGGTGGTGATCATCACCGGCAACGGCCGCGCCTTCTGCGCCGGCACCGACCTCACCGGCGACGTCAATGACGGCGGCCCGAAATGGAGTTCGCGCCCGGGCGATCCAGCCACCGGCGAAGGCGTGCCGCCCGACGTGGCCGCCGTCGGTCCGCTGCGCATCTGGGACATGAACAAGCCGGTGATCGGCGCATTGAACGGCGTGGGCGTCGGCTTCGGCGCCTCCATCATGTGCTCCATGGACATCCGCATCGCCGCCGAAGGTGCGCGCCTGGCCTTCATCTACACGCGGCGTGGCATCAGCAATGAGTCGTGCTCGAGCTTCTTCCTGCCGCGCGCAGTGGGCATGCAGCGCGCCATGGAATGGGTGATGACCGGGCGCATGGTGCTGGCCGACGAACTCAAGGAATCCGGCTTCGTGCGCGACGTCGTGCCGCCGGCCGAACTGCTGCCGCGCGCCCGCGCCATCGCACGCGAGATCGCCGACAACACCTCGCCGGTTGCGGTGGCCATCAGCCGCAAGCTCATGTGGAACATGCTCACCGCCACGCACCCTCTCGAGGCATCGCAGATGGAATGCCGCGGCCTGACTGCGGTGATGAACCTGCCGGATGCCAAGGAAGGCCCGGCGGCGTTCGTCGAGAAACGCCCCGCGAAATTCACCACCCGTCCCAGCAAGGACCTCGGCTTCATGCGGAACTGGTTTGCGAAGCCCTGAGTTTTTTGCCGCGGATGAACGCGGAAAACGCGGATAACATCAGATCCGTTTCAAGGTACTGGCTGCAATAACATCCGAGGGGCAACTGCGCATTGCCCCCAATTCACCGACAATCCGCGCTTGACCGCGTTCATCCGCGGCACTGAGGAGATTTGAGCATGAATGGAAACCAGTGGCGCATCGGCGACGTGAAGATCACGCGCCTGATCGAAATCGAAATGGCCGGCGGCCTGGGCCGCATCATTCCGGACGCCAAGCGCGAGCGCCTGCTCGGCATTCCCTGGCTGCGGCCGCACTTCATCGACGAAGTCGGCCGCATGATCGCCAGCATCCACATGTTCGTCATCGAAACGCCGGATCGCCGCGTCATTGTCGACACCTGCGTGGGCAACGACAAGCCGCGCGAGGCACCGGCCTGGAACCTGATGCAGACGAAGTTCATGGATGACTTTGCCGCGGCCGGTTTTCGCACCGACGCCATCGACAACGTGCTGTGCACGCACCTGCACATCGATCACGTCGGCTGGAACACCATGCTGCGCGATGGCCAGTGGGTGCCGACCTTTCCCAATGCGCGCTACCTGTACGGCAAGACCGAGTTCGAGCATTGGCGTGCCGCCGAGAGCACGCCGGACGGCGGACGCGAGAACCTGCAAGTCATGGCCGACTCGGTGCTGCCGGTGTGGGAGGCCGGACTGGTCGACCTGGTCGCGACCGACCATCGCATCTGCCCGGAGGTGCGCCTGATCTCGACGCCCGGGCACACGCCGGGCCATGTCAGCGTGATGATCGAATCGCAGGGCGCCTCGGCCTTCATCACCGGGGACTTCCTGCACCACCCCTGCCAGTTCGCCCATCCGCAGTGGTGCTCGAATTTCGATCACCATCGCGAGCAGGCCGTCGCCACGCGCATCGACATGTTCGGCAAACTGGCCGACGGCCCGACGTTGGTGCTGGGACCGCACTTCGCCACCCCCACCGCCGGGCACCTCAAGCGCGACGGCGAGGCGTGGCGATTCGAGGTCTGAGCGCAAAGGAAGCGCTGATCAAGTCCCGAAACGCACAAGACCGTCGGGCGCTTCCCTCTGAAGTGGGGGATATACAAGGGGCTCATTTTCGTAACTGCGGCCCCCTTGTTCAGTGGATCCCAAAGCAAAACGCCCGGTCGTGCCGGGCGTTTGATCGATCAGGCGCGCGAGGCGGTCAGCAACTGTCCGCGCTCATGCGCGTCTCGAGGGACTTCAACTGCACGCCGATCGATTCAGCGTATTGCGGCGTGGACTTCTGGCGATCGCGGAGTTCGGCCGCCTGACGGCTGAAATTCTCGCAACGGATCTGCTTCTGCTGGGCCGAGCGCGCGTCGGCCGCTGACACCTTGGTCGGCTCCGGGACGGCCGGCGCCACAACCTTCGCGGCCGGTGCGACGGCTGCCGGCGCGCTCCCGTCACAGGGCTTGTCCTGGAAATTGGTTCCGCAGCGATACATCTTCTTGGCGCTGGCCTGCTGCGCGGTCGCCGGCGCAGTCCATGACATGGCGATCAGGATGACAATCAGGGTTTTCGATAATCCGTGCACGTCAGCCTCCCGTTTGCTGATGCCCGCTATTTTGCCTTTCAGGGCCGCACGTAGTCGAGCACGAATTCATCGACCGGTACCGGCAGCCTGAACACCGGGGCGCTGCGCGGGTCGGCGGGATTGCGCAGGAAGGCGCCCTCGCCGACCAGGCGAAATCCGGCCGCCTCGATTTCGCGACGCAGCAGCGCTTCCTCGATGCGATGCAGCGTCTTGCTGACGCTCACGCCGTCGCCTGCGCGTGCCGAGTGATCGGCGATGATCAGGTGGCCGCCCGGCTTGAGTGCGTCGAACATCCTGCGATTCATCCTGGCGCGATCCACTTCCATGTAGCCGACGTCGTGATAGGCGAAGAAGAAGGTGATGGCATCCAGTTGCCCGACGTCGGCCGGCAACGGATCGTCGTAGTCGCGCACCACGCGCACCACGTTGCCCATGACCGGTTTTTTCGCGCGCTGGTCGAAGCGGTCCTTGACGGTCGATTCGATCACGGCCTTCGAATCCTGCGCATACACCACGCCGCGCGGCCCCACGGTGCGCGCCAGCAGTTCGGTGGTGTAGCCGCCGCCGGCGCCCATGTCGAGCACGCGCATGCCGGGCCGGATGTTGGTGAAGGCCAGCAACTGCGGCTGCTTGCGGCGCACGTCGTTCTGGCGATCGGCATCGGTTCGATCCGGCGCGGCGATGATGGCCGCGTAATCGGGTGCGGGCGCGCTGTCGATGCTGGCGCACCCACCGCCCCCCACCAAGGCCAATACGACGAACAAACCTGCTGCGAATCTGCGGACGTCCTGAAACATCATGTCAATCTCCCTGGCGGTAGCGTGGCACGGCGAAACAGCAGCGAAAAATACCGATGGATTCACTGAGCAAGGGGGCAAGCCCCCTTGTCTATCCCCCCACTTCAGCGGGAAGCTTTTTCGAGGCATTCTGATTGTCAGGACTTGATCAGCGCTTCCCGATTTCATCCGGCCGCCTGGCGGCGACCGGAAGTTCAAAGGCTACTTCTTGCCGAAGGTGCCGACGCGTGCCGCCAGATCGGGAGCACGGCCGGGGTGGTAGTAGATCTCGTGCGCCAGGCCGTCCTTGATCGACAGGCCGTCGGTATCGGTGAGCA
>CANIIN010000125.1 GCA_947467405.1 Betaproteobacteria bacterium
GAATACGCCAGCGTGTTTCTAAGAATACGCCAGCGTGTTTCTAAGAATACGCCAGCGTATAGGTCTGCAGGGCACGCGGGTTGCCGGCTTTGGCCTCCCGGATGGCCTGCCATACCCGCTGCGGCGTGGCCGGCATGTCGAAGTGCGTCACGCCCACCGGGCGCAGCGCATCCACGATGGCATTGGCCAGCGTCGGCAGCGCACCGGTGCAGCCGGCTTCGCCCACGCCCTTGGCGCCCAGCGGATTCAGTTTGGTCGGTACCGGGTGGTCGAGCACCTCGAGGCCTGCCACCATGCCGGCGCGCGGCATGGGGTAATCCATGAAGCTGCCGGTGAGCAACTGCCCGGTTTCCCGGTCATAAATAGCGTGTTCGCCGAGGATCTGGCCGGCGCCCTGGGTCAGCCCGCCCTGCATCTGGCCTTCCACCAGCGCGTGGGTGATGACATTGCCGATGTCGTCCACGGCGATATAGGAGACGATCTCCGTCACCCCGGTTTCGGCGTCGATTTCCACTTCGGCGATATGTGCGCCGTTCGGGAAGGTCATGCCCCACTTGCCGGAGCCCACGGCGTTCAACGGATGCGGTTCGCTGCCCTTGTGCTTTTTGGCCAAGTCGAGCAGGCTGATCCGGCGGTCGGTGCCTTTGATGGAATATTCGCCATGGTCGAACTCGATGTCCTCAACCGAGGCTTCCAGTTCCTTTGCAGCCAGTTCGCGGCCTTTTTTGACCACTTCCTGTGCGCCGAGCAGGTACGAACTGCCGAAGCTCACCATGGAGCGCGAGCCGCCGGTGCCGCCGCCGGTGACGCGCATACCGGCCTCGCCGGTGCGCAGCTTGACGATTTCCATGGGCACGCCGAGCACGCCGGCCACCACCTGCGCGAAGCTGGTCTCATGCCCCTGCCCGTGTGAGTGCGAGGAGGATTTCAGCGAAATCGTGCCGTCAGCTTCGAAGAACAGCTGGCCTTCGTCCGGGATGCCGCCGGCGCCGGTGGATTCGATATAGGTCGAGAGCGCGCGGCCGCGCAGCTTGCCGCGTTTGGCCGATTCGGCGCGACGTTTGTCAAAGCCGTACCAGTCGGCTGCTTTCAGCGCGTCGTCCAACACGCCCTCGAAGTCGCCGCAGTCGTAGGTGGTGCCGTTCACCAGCTTGTAGGGGTACTGGTCGTTGCGGATCAGGTTCTTGCGGCGGATTTCCACTGGGTCCATGTTGAGGTCGATCGCGGCGCGCTCAACGAGGCATTCGAGCAGCATGGACATGATCGGCCGCCCAGCACCGCGATAGGCCGAGACCTGCGCGGTGTTCGTGGCGACGAGCTGGATGCGTGCATGGCACACCGGCACGTCATACACACCGGTGATGCAGCTGGTCACGCTGCGTGTCTGCGCCAGCAGGCCGGTCGGCGCGAGGTAGGCGCCATTGTTCGCGATAATGAAAAAGCGCATCGACAGGAACTTGCCCTTGTCATCCAGCGCGAGTTCGCCGTGGCAGATGAAATCGCGCGCCTGGTTGTCGGTGAGAAAGACTTCCGAACGCGTGCCGTTCCAGCGCACCGGGCGGCCGAGTTTCTTCGAGGCCATCAGCGTCACGCAGTATTCGGGGTAGGCCGCCGAGCGGATGCCGAAGCCGCCGCCGGTGTCCTTCGCCACCACATCCACCTTGTCGGTGGGCACGTCCAGCACCTTGGCCACCATGCTGGCCTGCACGCGCGGCCCTTGTGTCGGCGAGTAGAGGAAGTACTGGTCCTTCGTCGCGTCATACACGCCGGTGCAGCAGCGGGGCTCCATGGGATGCCCGACGACGCGATGGTTGTAGAGGTCGTGCTTCACGATCTTCGCGGCCTTGGCGAACAGCGCATCGGTTGCCGCGCGGTCGCCGTCCTCGTAATCCCAGTACAGATTGCCGGGCACATCATCATGCAATTGCGGTGCGTCGGGTTTTAGCGCATCCAGTGCATCCACGACGGGCGTCAGCTCGTTGTATTCGACGACGACCAGTTCAGCGGCGTCCATGGCAATGCGCTGCGATTCGGCGATGACGCAGGCCACCGCCTCGCCGGCCAGGCGCACCTTGCCGGTGGCGAGGCAGGGACGGAAGGGCATGACTGGCTTTTTCGCATCCGGCTTGAGCGGAATGGTGATGACGGGCAGTGACTTGAACCCCGCAGCCTGCAGGTCATCACCGGTCAGCACGGCGATCACGCCCGGATGGGCCAGTGCGGCGCTGGTGTCGATGGACACGATGTCGGCGTGGGCGCGGTCGGCGCGCACGAACCAGGCGTGCGCCATGTCGGGGAAATCCCAGTCCAGCGTGTAGGTCCCGCTGCCGGTGACCATGCGGTGGTCTTCAAGTCGTCCGTGAAAAGCGTCGTGGCTCATGGGTATCCTCAATGGTCGATAGACGAATCATTGCCTGGTCAATGCGGCCTGGTCAAAGCGGCTTGGCCATGCGGCGCATTTGCGTTGCCAACTGCTGCGAGGTCGATGGAACTGCATGAGGCGGGGCGGCGCATTATTGGTGTTCGGGTTGCGTCGCGCCGGGGCTTGCGCCCCTTGTCTGTCATTATCGCATCCGCGAGCCTGTATGGGCTGCATTTCCCGGCAAAAATGGAAATGAAAGCACATTGGTTTTATGTGAATAATCGAATGGAAGGATTTGTTCTGTTCGCGCTGACCTTCAGATAAGCCGTACGGCCGCCATCCGCTTTGTTGTCAATGCAAAGTCCGGCCAAGCTCCGGTGAGGGAACGCATGCCGGAAAACCCGGCGGCATTCCCGCTGTTGGGCTTGTCCTTGACCGGGGCAGCCCATATCTCTAGGCTAGCCCCTCTGCACCCTGCTTTGGAAAGACCCTATGGACAGCGTTGATTTGGAAGTCATTCGTACCGCCCTGAACTGGACGAAGTCCGGTCATCGCGCCACGCTGGGCACAATCACCCATACCTGGGGTTCGGCGCCGCGGCCGGTGGGCGCCATGATGGTGATCCGCGATGACGGCCAAGTGGTGGGTTCGGTGTCGGGTGGCTGCGTCGAGGACGATCTGATCGAGCAGGTGCGCGACAAGCTGATTGCCGCCGCGCGTCCGGTGGTCATGACCTATGGCGTGACGCAGGAGCAGGCAACGCGTTTCGGTCTGCCCTGCGGTGGCACGCTGCAACTGGTGCTGGAGCCGGTGAGCGCTAAATCAAAGCTGGACGATCTGCTGGCGATCATCGAGCGCCACGAACTGTCAGCGCGTTTTCTCGACATGGACACGGGCGAAGTGCGCATGGCGGCGGGCAAGTGGTCCGACCTGCTGGAGTTCGACGGCAAGGTGATGAAGACCGTGCACGGCCCGCGCTGGCGCTTGCTCATCATCGGCGCCGGACAGGTCAGCCGTTATCTGGCGCAGATGGCCCAGGCGCTCGATTACCACGTCACGGTGTGCGATCCGCGCGAGGAATACAGCGCCGAGTGGCCGCTGGCGAATGTGTCCATCAATCGCGGCTATCCGGATGACGTGGTGCTGGAGATGAATGCCGATGCGCATACCGCCGTGGTGGCGGTGACGCATGACCCGAAGCTGGACGATGCCGCGCTGATCGAGGCGCTAAAATCGGCCGCCTTCTATGTCGGGGCGCTTGGCTCGAAGAAGAACAACGATGCGCGCCGCACGCGCCTCGCCGAATTCGACCTCGCCGCGCACGAGATCGCACGCCTGCACGGCCCGGTGGGCCTGAAAATCGGCTCCAAGACGCCGCCTGAAATCGCCATTGCCATCCTGGCCGAGATGACCGCTGTGCGCCATGGCGTGCAGATTCCCGAGACCATCGAGCCCGCGAAGAACAACATCAGCGCCGGCTGCGGCGTGCCGCAGCGCTGACCCGCTCGAAGTGATCCTTCCGAAGTGATTTCGTGACTGTGCGCGGCATCCTGCTGGCAGCCGGCGCCTCGGTGCGCTTCGGCGCGAACAAGCTCCTGCAGAAACTCCCCGACGGTACGCCCATCGCCGTTGCCAGCGCGCGCAACCTCGTCGCTGCGCTGCCCGATACCATCGCCGTGGTGCGTCCCGGCTCTGCTGAACTCGAACGCCTGCTGCGCGAGGCGGGCTGTGAAGTCGTGGTGTGCCAGTGCGCCGAAGACGGCATGGGCTACAGCCTCAAGCACGCGGTGGCCCTGAGCGAAAACGTCGAGGGCTGGGTCGTCGCGCTGGCCGACATGCCCTTCATCCAGCCTGCAACGATTCAACGCGTGGCTGAAGCGGTTGCCGGTGGCGCAACCATCGCCGCGCCGTCATTCAAGGGTGAGCGCGGGCATCCGGTGGGGTTCGGCGTTTTGCTGCGCAGCGAACTCGAAGCGCTGTCCGGCGACGAGGGGGCGCGGCGTGTGTTGAAGCAGCGTGCGGCCTCAATCAGGCTGATTGAAGTCGATGATGCGGGGGTTCATCGCGATATCGACCGGCCCGAGGATCTGCCCAAGGCATAGGGATTGATAATTATCAATTTCAAATTTAAATTGTTTTTTAGTAAGCTTTAAAGAGTTGATTATTATCTCGTCATCTTTTTATTTTTGGGAATGCGCAAGCCAGCTGGGTCTGCATCCCCGCTGGCGCGGGGATGCCAGTTTCACGTTATACGGTGTGCTTTTAACGGTGGATTTCCTGTCGGCGGGCCTTAGAATCGCGCCCTTCCCCAATCCTGCATCGCCATCATGAAACTCCTCCGCCTTGGTCTTCTGTTCGCCCTCGCTTTGCCCTTGTCCGTCCACGCCGAATGGCTGCTGAAGCCGCGCGTTGCGCGTGCGATCAGCGGCGAGACGGTGAGCGTCGATGTCTGGCAGGCGAATGACAAGGCGGTGCCGATCAACGAAGCTTTTCCCGCCACGCTGCAGGCGCGCGTGTTCGCGGGGGCGCGGCTGCTCGATGTGCTGCTGTATGCCGCGGACAATCAGGGCGCGGTGATCGAGCCGCTGGCACCGGGCACTTTCCGCAAGCGCGAGTTCCGCTTTGCGCTGCCGGAAGGACTCAGCGGGCTGGTGACGCTGGCCCTTGAGGGCGAGGGCGGTGCCACCGCGACGCTGGTGGCCGAGCGGCCCGGCACACTGCCTGCGACAGCGCAGCGCGCGGCGCGTCCGGACACGGTGCCCGAGCCCGCCATTTCGCCGCACGAGCCCATGTATTTCCTGGTCGGAACCAGTGGCGGGACGACGGCAAAGTTCCAGTTGTCGATGAAGTACCGGTTGCTGGACGAAGACAGCTGGGCGGCTGGTCTGTGGCGGCCGCTGGGCAAACTCCACTTTGGCTATACCCAGACCTCGATCTGGGATCTGGCCGAACAGTCCGCGCCGTTCCGCGACACCAGCTACCGGCCCAGCCTGTTCTACTTTGATCCGCACCTGAGTGTCTCGGCGAATGGCAGCCACAACTTTGCACTGGCCGGCGGGTTGGAGCATGAGTCGAATGGCCGCGATGGCACGTTCTCGCGCTCCATCAACACGGCATTTATCAAGCCGTCCTGGCAGGTGTTCTTCCGCGAGAATCGATACTTTGCGGTGTCGCCGAAGTTCCACACCTACCTCGATAAGAAGGACAACGCCGATATTGACCATTACCGCGGCAATGTCGATCTCAATCTGCGTTACGGTCGATCCGACGGCTGGCTGTGGTCGGCCACCATGCGCAAGGGCTCGGGTGGGTACGGCTCGTTGCTGCTCGATGCATCATGGCCATTGCGTCAGCGATTCTTTGCCAATGCCGGCGGCTTCCTGCATCTGCAGTATTTCAATGGCTATGGCGAGACGCTGCTCGATTACAACGTGCGCCATGCGCCGCAATGGCGGGTGGGCTTTTCGATTGTGCGATGAAGAGGGAAGGCGGCTTGAGCAGCCTAATGTGGCGCAAAATCCAGTGCCGCAGGCGATATCAACACGCCGAACTGCTCGCACCAGATCACCACGCTGCCGAATTTCGTGATGTCCACGCCGACCGGTACCGAATAATTCTGACTGCCGCGAAAGGCGCGCAGGCGGCCCAGGTCGACGAACGCGGATTTCGGCACATCGGTATCCGGCGTCACTGTCTTGTCGGGGACCAGATAGACGTGGTATTTCGGGCCGGGGGCGACGACGAAATCATTCTCCATGCGCACCAGGTCGCGGTACGCCGACACGCCGCCGGTGCCGTGATGGATCGGGTCGGCGGGATTGGCGTGGATGAACTTCCCTGTGGCAACCACAGTGCGTGCGGCGGCATTCTCCAGTGGCTCACTGGCGACGATGTCATCCAGAAAAAGATAGGGATAGACGAATATCCCCAGCGCGAACCCGGCGGCAACGCCGAGCAGGGCGCCGGTCATGAAGACAAGCAGTGATCGTTTCATCCGGATCAGTCGGGCGGCGGCGCCCGTCCTTACAGCAGCCCTTCTTCCGCCCGCCTGCGTGCCGCAGCGACATAGGCCTCGGCATCCTCCGCGAGCAGCAGCCTGTCCCTCACCAGTCTGTCCGTCACACGCTGCACCTTGCGTACATAGCCATCCGCGGTCGGGTAGCGCTCCTTGAGTGAGCGACGCGGATCGCCACTGGCCTTGCGCTCGGCCCGTGTCTTGGCAAACGGCGACCAGCTGCCGTCGCGGTCGCCCAGCTCGCCGGCCACCCAGGGTTCGGCGAACACATTCCAGCCGGTGTAGGTCGCCAGCGGCACCGCGATGTCGGGTAGGCGTATGCCGGCGACTTCGTTGCCGTCTGCATCCACCTTGCTCACCAGCGTGCGGCAAGCCCTGGTGAGATCCGGCGCCGGATGCACCCAGTCGCCGAAGGGTGCAATCGCATTCGTCTTGGTTGTGACGGTCATGCCGGGAATGTCCGGAAAGCCCGTCGCATCGGCGGGCACGGCCGTGCCATCGCGGATGCGCGGCACGCGGCTAGCGGGCGGCGGTTTGCCGTCATGGACCCATTCATCGAGTGCCACCACCAGCGCGCGCAGCACCGCCGAGGGATTGTGCGGATTGTTCGGGTTCGCGCAATTGCCGTGTTCGGTGGTCGATGCGGCGGAACCGCCATGCTGGGTGCCGGCGATCAGGTAGGCGCGCGCACCGGGCGGCAGGCGTACATCGCGCGTGGCCAGCGGATCGGTGGTCAGCAGGGAGGCGCCTTTCTGCCAGTACTCGGTGGAGGTGTTCGTCTCGATCAGCAGCGGATCGAAACCGTCGCGGCGCAGGAGGGATGCAGTCCTGCCGCTGTAGGGGTCTTTCATGCGCGTGGCGGAGAACGGGAATTCGTTCTCCGGC
>CANIIN010000126.1 GCA_947467405.1 Betaproteobacteria bacterium
CAGTCCGCTGGACGTGCCCGCGTACGCTATCGTGATACGCAATGGGACGCCCAGATCGAGGGCGATTCGGGAGTTCTCGCTCCCGGCGATTCTTTCTATATCGTGTCGGTTGAAGGCAGCACGCTGCGCATTACCCGCAACAAGCCATGACCCCCGCCAAACCATCCAATCCCCAATTTCCAGGAGGCGACATGCTGCCCAAACTGATCGGCGTCATCGTTCTGACTTTCTTTGCCGCAAGCAATGAGATCACGCGGCCTTTCGCCATTCCGATTTTCATCATTGCGCTGGCCATCGTGTTCGTCATCGAGGGCGTTCGCGTAGTGCCGCAACAGAACGCCTGGGTGGTCGAGCGACTGGGGAAATTTCATGCCTCGCTCGAACCCGGACTGAACGTGATCATCCCGTTCGTGGATCGAGTGGCCTACAAGCATTCCCTCAAGGAAGTGCCGCTCGATGTGTCCGAGCAGGTCTGCATCACGCGCGACAACACGCAGCTCTCGGTCGACGGGATCATCTACTTTCAGGTGACCGACCCGCGTCTCGCATCCTATGGTTCGTCCAACTACATTGCGGCCATCACGCAACTGGCGCAGACCGCGCTGCGCTCCGAGATCGGCAAGATGGAACTCGACAAGACCTTCGAGTCGCGCGACGAGATGAATCGCCAGGTCGTGTCGGTGCTGGACGAGGCGGGACGCAGCTGGGGTGTGAAGGTGCTGCGTTACGAGATCAGGAACATCACGCCGCCGGAGGCCATTCTGCGCTCCATGCAGCAGCAGATCACGGCGGAGCGCGAGAAGCGTGCGCTGATCGCCAAGTCGGAGGGCGAGAAGCAACAGGAAATCAATGTCGCCGAGGGCGAGAAGCAGGCCGCCGTGCTGAAGTCCGAGGGTGACAAGACGTCGCGTATCAACAAGGCGCAGGGCGAAGCCACGGCATTGCGGCTGGTGGCCGAAGCCACGGCAGCGGCGGTGGAGTCGGTGGCTGCGGCGATCGGCAAGGACGGTGGCGCGCAGGCGGCCAACCTCAAGGTGGCCGAGCAGTACATCAATGCGTTTGCATTGCTGGCGCGAACCAACAACACCATGATCATTCCCACCAATGTCGCGGACATTGCCGGTGTCGTCGCGACGGCGATGACCGTCCTCGACAAGGCGCGTCCGCCTGTCAAGAACGGCTAGCTGCGCAGCGCGCTGCGCATTGATGAAGGGGCGGCCCGGCCGCCCTTTTTCAGGGGCCGCTTCAGGCACACTCGGGCGTTCACTGTCACAATGAAGCCTGCAGCAAGAGAATGTTGTTGATCGATGCCCGTAACTGGTCATTGACGCAGACGGCGTTCGTTCACCCGGGAGTTTTTCATGCATACCGAAGTTCATGTACATGGTCTGGTGCCCCTCAAGGGCGGTGTAACGCAAACCGAAGTCGAGCAGGCCTTGCGGCCGTGGCTGGAATACGTCGATCTCGACGGACTGGCTGACGCGCGCAGCGCCAATCAGGACGAGCCGGGCATTGTGTTCGATCGTCGCCGCCGCGTGCTGGACATCTGCTGGACCGGTTGGGTTGGCCGCAATTTTCAGCGCGCACTGGAGTCTGCGTTCCAGGCGCTGTGTGCCTATGCCGAGGAGGCTACCGGCGTCGAGGTGAGTCAGTATCAAGACGACGGTCGTGACGAGCGCACGATGCTGTTCGTCGGTCCCTCGCAGGAAGCCATACAGGAGGCGCAGCGTCGCGGCATGCTCGACGATGTGTCGATGCTGCTGTCGCGTCACTTCACCGAAGGTGAAATCGGCGAAGTGCTCCAACTCGTGCATCAGATGTTTGATCGACGCTGGGCCGCGAGCGATTCAGCGCAGGGTGGTGGTGTTGCGCGCACGACCGTGGCCGGCAATGCGCGAGCCTCTGCCGCCAAGAAGCATCTGCACTGAGCGCTGATAGGAATTCCTGCGCGGTGGCTTGGGTACAAGTCGCTGAACAGAAAAGGGGTCTTCGGGCCCCTTTTTTATTTGGTTTTTCGGACTGTCGTGCGCTGTTCGCCATTTTTCCGGCCAGGTGGGATTCAACTCGGCTCAATACCTAAGGAAGCGCTGATCAAGTGCAGAAAATCAGCATGCATTGAAAATGCGTCCCTCTGAAGTGGGATATACAAGGGGGCGTGCCCCCTTGTTCAGTGAATACCTAAGAACTTACATTCAAACCGTGATCCATATGTATTGATTATAAAGGATATTATTTTATAGAATTCTTTGATGAAACGCACTTAAGTCCCTGTCTCACCTGAAGAAAATGCAATTTCCCGCTTGACCCCCCCAATTCTTTACTCTAAAGTGGTGATTAGTAGATTTTTGTGGGAAATTATGGCAATTCTGGCTCGGGGACGAGCCGGGTTGGGCAAATTTCCGGGATCGCGGCAGCAGGCGAATGAATCGCTGACGTCGCAAGGGGGCCAAGGTGTTTCAAGGAGCGACGGAACTCAGTCTCGATGCAAAGGGCCGGCTGGCAGTGCCGACTCGTCATCGCGACGCGCTGGTTTCCGGCGGTAGTGCGGTGGTGCTGACAGCACACCCGGACGGCTGCGTGCTGCTCTATCCGCAACTTGCCTGGGAGCCCATCAGTTCCCGCATCCAGTCCCTTTCCAGCTTCAATGAAGTCGCGCGTTCCTGGCAGCGCCTGCTGGTCGGTTTTGCAGAGGAACTTCCTCTCGATGGCCAGGGCCGAATCCTCGTTTCCCCGGCGCTGCGCAAGTTCGGCAGCCTGAAGAAGAACGTGATGCTGGTCGGCCAGGGCAGTCATTTCGAGATCTGGGATGTCGAGGCCTGGGACGCCAAGCTGGCGCAGGCCATGACGACTGCAGTGTCGACGCCGCCTCCCGGCACCGAAAATTTCTCGCTGTGATCGCCAGGTGACCGAGCCCCATGCCCCCGACGTTCCCGATGCAGCGCGCCCCAAGACAGACGAGTACTCCCACCAGGCAGTGCTGGCAGACGAGGCAGTCGATGCCTTGCGCATCGACGACAGCCCGGTCGCCGGCGGAGGCGTGCGGCGCGAAGGCGTCTACGTCGATGCAACGTTCGGGCGGGGTGGGCATTCGCGACTGATTCTGGGCCGTCTGGCGCCGGCGGGCCGCCTGGTGGCAATTGATCGCGACGAGGCGGCGATGGCGGCAGGGCGGGCGTTTCAGGATGCCCGGCTGTTGCTGGTGCATGAGCATTTCGGTGCGCTGGCTGCAGCCTTGCGAGAGGCAGGTGTGGCGGGAGGTGAAGATCGTGGAGCGGGATTCGAGGGAGTGGTGGATGGCGTGCTGATTGATCTCGGCGTGTCGTCGCCGCAGCTCGACGAAGCGGAGCGGGGATTCAGTTTCCGTTTCGACGGGCCGCTGGACATGCGCATGGATCAGAGCCGCGGGATGACGGCTGCCCAATGGCTGGCCGTTGCAGAAGAAGAACAAATAAGGGAGGTCCTGGAACGCTATGGCCAAGAACGGTTTGCTAAGCAGGTTGCAAAGGCGATTGTTGCTGCTCGGGCAGGAGGGCCTCTACTCCGCACCAGACAACTTGCCGCTCTCGTGGGTAAAGCCGTCCGGACGCGTGAACCTGGCCAGGACCCGGCGACGCGCACGTTTCAAGCTCTACGGATTCACGTCAATCAGGAGCTTGAAGAGTTGTCGCTAGTCCTGCCACAGGCGCTCAAGGCCCTCAGGCCCGGTGGCCGCCTGGCGGTCATCAGCTTCCATTCGCTTGAAGACCGTATCGTCAAGAATTTCTTTCGCGACAACGCGCGGCCGGATGATCTGCCGATGCGCCTGCCGGTGCGGGCGGCCGAGCTGCCGGCACCGCGCCTGCGCATCGTCGGCAAGCCGATACGCGCATCCGAACGCGAGCTGGCCCGCAACCCGCGCGCGCGCAGCGCCGTTCTGCGCGTGGCGGAAAAGCCGGAGGTCAGCGCGTGACGCGCCTCAGCATCATTCTTCTGGCGGTGTTGACTTTCGGCGCGCTCGGCCTGGTGACCTCGCAACACAAGGCGCGCAAGTTGTTCGTCGAACTGGAGCGCGAGCAGGAGCACTCGCGCCAGCTCGATATCGAGTACGGCCAGTTGCAACTCGAGTCGAGCACCTGGTCGATGCATACGCGTATCGAACGCATTGCACGCCAGTCACTGCGCATGCGCCTTCCGGAAGCCGGGCGGGTGCAGATCATCGATCTGAATGCGCCGGCGACTGCCGTACCTGCGCTTCAGTTGCCGGATGCTCAGTCGCCGGGTGCAGCCGCGGCTTCAAGCGACGCATCATCCAAGGCGGCGAGGTAGCGCCATGCCGATGAATTTCGCCTCCAGCCCCGTCCTGACGCTGCGCCTCCCCGTGTGGCGTTCGCGCATGCTGCTGGCCCTGTTCTGCGCCGGCTTTGCGGTGCTGGTCGGTCGAGCCGTGTACCTGCAGGGTTGGAACAATGATTTTCTGCGTGCCAAGGGCGAATCGCGCTACAGCCGGGTCATCGAGATTCCCGCCACGCGCGGCCGCATCACGGATCGGCATGGCGAGGCTCTCGCAATTTCCACTCCTGTTCGATCGATATGGGCCATTCCGGATGAAGTGAAGATGGACAAGGTCCAGCTCGGCAAGCTGGCTGCGCTGCTGGAGTTGCCGCCTCAGGACATCGAGAAGCGTATTAACGACACCAGTCGCGATTTCGTCTTTATCAAGCGGCAGATTGCACCCGAGGTGGCCGAGCGCGTCTCGGAATTGCGCATACCGGGCGTGTTCCAGCGCCCGGAGTATCGGCGTTATTACCCGGGCGGCGACGTCATGGCGCACATCCTGGGTTTTACCGGCGCAGACGACATCGGACAGGAGGGCGTGGAACTGGCCTTCCAGAGCGATCTGGCGGGCAAGGCCGGCAGCCGGCGCGTGATCAAGGACCGCATGGGCCAGATTGTCGAGGACATGGAGTCCATCAAGTCGGCGGAAGACGGCCACAACCTCACGCTCGCGCTCGATGCCCGAATCCAGAATCTGGTGTTCGGGCAATTGAAGTCGGCGATCGAGCAGCACCGCGCCAAGGCCGGCGGCGTCGTGGTGCTCGATATCACCACCGGTGAAATGCTCGCGCTGGCGAACTTCCCTACCTACAACCCGAATAACCGTACACGCCTGTCGGGCGAGAGCCTGCGCAATCGTGCGTTCACCGATACCTTCGAGCCGGGTTCCACGCTCAAGCCCTTCACCGTCGCGCTGGCGCTGGATACCGGCAAGGTGCGTCCGGACACCATGATCCAGACGGCGCCGGGCACCATGACCATCGGCACCGCCACCATCCATGATGCGCACGCCGAAGGGCTGCTCACCGTCGCGCAGGTCATCCAGAAATCCTCCAACGTCGGCGCGGCAAAGATCGCGCTGTCCATGCCTGCCGAGTCAATGTGGGGCATGTTTCATTCGGTCGGATTCGGCGCTGTGCCGAAGCTGGGCTTTCCGGGCGAGGCGTCGGGCCGGGTCAGGCCGGCAGGAAGCTGGCGCCCCATCGAACAGGCCACCATGTCCTACGGCCACGGCATATCGGTGAGCCTGATTCAACTGGCGCGCGCCTATTCCATTTTTGCCCGTGACGGCGAGCTGATGCCGATCTCGCTGACCAAGGTGGATACGCCGCCGTCCGCGCAACGGGTCATCTCGCCGGAGACGGCGCGCGCCATGCGCGCCATGCTCGAGACCGTGGTGCAGCCCGGCGGCACCGCGCCGCGCGCGCAGATCATGGGTTACCGCGCCGGCGGCAAGACCGGCACTGCGCACAAGCAGCAGAACGGCGGCTACGCGGCCAACAAGTACATCGCTTCGTTCGTGGGCTTTGCGCCCGTGTCGAATCCCCGATTGATCATTGCCGTGATGATCGATGAGCCGACCGCCGGCCAGTACTACGGCGGCACGGTCGCCGCGCCGGTGTTCGCCAAGATCATGGAAGGCGCGCTGCGTACGCTGGGCGTGCCGCCGGATGCCCCGATGAAGCCGATCCAGCTTCCGGCTGCCGGCCTCGAAGTCCAGGAAAGCATTTAGTGTGCGAGACACCGCGCAAAACATCCTCAGACAACTCGACGCCGCGGGCGTGCGCGTGAGCGGCCTGGCCACCGACAGTCGCAGTGTTGTCGCCGGCGAGGTGTTCCTCGCCTGGCCAGGCGCACGTCATGACGCGCGCGAGCACATCGGCGACGCCATCGCCAATGGCGCTGCAGCGGTCCTGTGGGAGCAGCAAGGATTCGCCTGGAAGCCCGAGTGGCAGATTCCCCACGTGGCGGTGAACGGCCTGCGCGAACTTGCTGGTGAACTGGCGCACGAAGTCTATGGCCGTCCATCGGAGAAACTCTGGGCCATCGGCGTCACCGGCACCAATGGCAAGACATCGTGCTCGCAGTGGCTGGCGCAGGCCTGCGAGGCCTGCGGCGCGCATACCGCCGTGGTCGGCACGCTGGGCATCGGCTTCCCGCCGCGTCTGGGGAGCGACAGCGCGTGGACCTTCTGGCCCAGCCCCAACACCACGCCCGACCCGGTGCTGCTGCAGCGCTCGCTGGCTGATCTGCTCAAACAGGGTGCGCAGGGCGTGGTCATGGAGGTGTCATCCATCGGACTGGAGCAGGGCAGGGTCAACGGCGTTTCGTTCGGTGCCGCGCTGTTCACCAACTTGTCGCGCGATCATCTCGACTTCCATGGCGACATGGAAGGCTATGCCCGGGCCAAGCAGAAGCTGTTTCGCATGCCCGGATTGCGCCACGCCATACTGAATCTCGACGATGTGCAGGGTGTGCAGATCAGCCGCATGCTGGCCGATTCGGGTGTGGCGCGGGCCGGCTACAGCTGTTCGGAAGGCGTTGCGCTGCGCGCCGGGCTGGAGCACTGGATCGAAGCGTACGACATCACGGTTTCCCCGCAGGGCATTACTTTTGGCGTCAAGAGTTCCTGGGGCGAAGCGCGCGTCGAGAGCCATCTGCTCGGTCGTTTCAATATCGCCAACCTGCTGGGCGTACTCGCCACCATGCTGGTATCCGGCGTGCCCTTTGATCGCGCCACGGCGGCGATTGCACAGTTGCAACCGGTGCCGGGGCGCATGCAGCGTATCGGCGGCGGCGTTCGACCGATGGCGGTCGTTGATTACGCACACTCGCCGGATGCGCTGGAAAAGACTCTCACCGCTTTGAAGGACGTGACGCGCGCCACCGGCGGACGACTGATCTGCCTGATCGGCTGTGGCGGCGACA
>CANIIN010000127.1 GCA_947467405.1 Betaproteobacteria bacterium
CCGGTGTGATGGAAACGGACTGGGCGGAGAATCGCGCCAAGCTGCCGCTGGATTTCGTGCGCAATACGTTGGGCAAGGTGCTCGACCAGGTGTTTTCGACCGGGGAGCGCGACAAATTCCGGACCCGGCTGGAGCGCGGCGGGCAGGCGGATACGACGGAAATCTACGTCAGCCATCGCGGCTTGCTGGAAGTGGTCAACAACCAAAGCGGTGGAACGATCTGGCAGGGACGTCCGTCCGACCCGGAACTGGAGGCGGAATTCCTGACCCGGTTGATGGCGCATCTTGGCGTGGAGGGTACGCGCGCGCGTACGCTGGTGAATACCGCTGAGGCAAAGGTTTCCGACAAGGCCCGTCTGGTTCGCGCGGCCGATGGCAGCAGTGTCGTCGATGTCATGGAGCCATTCGACCGTGCCTGGCGTCGTGTCGGGCTGGCGCTGGATCGCGTTGGCTTCACTGTAGAAGATCGCGATCGTTCGAAGGGCTACTACTTCGTTCGCTATGTCGATCCGGATGCGGATGCGGCGAACAAGAAGAATGACGGGATCCTGTCCAAGCTGGCGTTCTGGCGATCCGATAGCGGCCCCGCCAAGTCGACAGAGCAATTCCGCATCGTGGTGAAGGACAACAAGGACACCAGCCAGGTGCAGGTCTTCACCAAGGAAGGCGTTGCTGTCGCATCGGACACGACGCGACGCATCCTCTCGCTGTTGCATGAACAGCTGAAATAGTTCCCGGCATGACCGCGCAGTAGCCATGGCGCGCTTTGCGTCCCTCGGCAGCGGCAGCAAAGGCAACGGGCTGATCTTCGAGTCGGGGGCATCCCGCATCCTTCTGGACTGCGGCTTCAATGTGCGGGATGCCGGTGCGCGGCTGGCGCGACTCGGACTTTCCCCGTCGGAGTTGTCCGGCATCATCGTGACCCACGAGCATTCCGATCATGTATCCGGCGTCTTTCCCCTGGCGCGGCGCTTCGGACTGCCGGTCTGGCTGACTCACGGAACACTTGCCGCTGTTCGTGAATCGGGTCGAGACGTGGATCAGGGAGTGTCCTGCACCGTGATTCACGGCAACACGGCATTCTCGATCGGCGACGCGCAGGTTCAGCCATTTACCGTTCCACACGATGCGCGGGAACCGGTGCAATTCGTGCTATCCGATGGCGCATGCCGGCTGGGCGTCATTACCGATACCGGCGGGTCGACCCCGCACATCGAGTCCATATTGAGTGGCTGTGATGCGCTGGTTCTGGAGGCCAATCACGACCTGGATATGCTGCGTAACGGCGCTTATCCATCCTGGTTGAAGGCTCGAGTCGCCGGGCGGCTCGGCCATCTCGACAATGGCGCGTCGGCAGGGCTGCTGGCGAACCTGGATCGATCCCGTCTGAAGCATGTGATCGCGGCGCACCTGTCGGCGCAGAACAATACCGTCGACCTGGTCAGGGCGGCGTTGACTGATGTCCTGGGGTGCGAACCCGGCTGGCTCGGCATTGCGGATCAGGCCGAGGGGTTTGCCTGGCGCGATATCTAGAAGTACCGGCCAATGTCGGAAGGCCGTCAACGATATTGAATCGGCAATAAAAAAAGCCGGCCTGAAACAGGCCGGCTTTTCTGAGGAGCAGCGAATTACTTCTTCGCGGCGTCCTTGGCTGCCGGGGCAGCAGCTGGAGCCGGGGCGGCCGCAGGTGCAGCGGCGGGGGCGGCAGCTTCCGGAGCCTTGGCAGCGTCAGCGGCCGGGGCAGCAGGAGCGGCAGGAGCAGCGGCCGCAGCGGGTGCGGGAGCCGGAGCCGGCTTCGGTTCTTCCTTGCTGCAAGCGGCCAGCGCCAGGGCGGCCAATGCGGCAACAATCAGAGTGCGTTTCATTGTAATGATCCCTTGAGAGAGGTTTGGTATGAGTCAGGTTAGGCCCCATGAGACGCCAGTTATGCTGCCACCAGCGCACTCATCCACGACCTAGCCGAAAAGTATACCAGTTTCGGCCCCCCTGGCCAAGATTCTGGCGCCGATCCTGGCGCCGATACCCCCAAGGGGCGCTACAGGCCGCTGACCGTCGCCGACACGCCCGGGGTTGAACCATTCCATATTTCATCGAAACGCTTGCGCATCACGCTCGCCTCATGGGCGTCGTCGGTGACGAACACACCGCGCGGTTGCGCTGCGACCGGTCGCCGTACGAAGCTGTCATGATCCGCCAGGACGAAGCAGTCCTGCACGCGGGCGGCATCGTCCTGGGTGCTGTGGATGAACATCGAGGCCGAGAACGTCGTCAGCAGGCGCATGAGGCGCGGGCAGTGGCGCTTCACGTGTTCGACATCATGCAGCGCGATGTACAGGCGGTTGGCTGGGCTGCGTAGCAGGAACGTGTTCAGCATCTCGATGCGCGTGGAGTGCTCGAGGCGCAACTCTTCCAGCGCCGGATCGAAGACCTTGAGTTCGCGTTGGGCGCGAGCAAGAAGCTGGTCTGCCGCGGACAGGTAGTCGCCGCGTGAGGTCAGCAGCGAACGCGAGGGTTGCGCGCTGTCGGGTGAGAGTTCAGTCTCGTTCATCGGTGTCGCTGATTCG
Organism: Betaproteobacteria bacterium; assembly: GCA_947467405.1. GTDB lineage: Bacteria > Pseudomonadota > Gammaproteobacteria > Burkholderiales > SG8-39 > CAIYPG01. The sequence goes on from CANIIN010000127.1 coordinate 2,565, forward strand.
TCGATTCTGTAAGGCGCTGCATGAAAATCAGGGCATCGCTCCGATGTGCAGCCAGCCGTCCAGATACCACTGAAAAAGGTGGCGACACAGTTCGTCGCCGTGTCGACCGGGGGGCAGCGCCCGCATGTCGGCCAGTTGCAACAGGTGCCTTGCAACGTCGGGCGCCGCTTCGCCGCTCTCGCCGTTGATGTGAAAGAGCGTCAAGCGGCTTCCCGAAGTCAGCATGAGCGTGCGCAGGTCGAGCCGGATTCCCTTCGCGCGACATTGCGCGCGGAACGTGTTCCCCGGCAGTGGGCGATGTGGGCGATCGAATACGATGCGCGGCTTGGGTTCCGAGAGCCATGTGCCTAGGAAGCCCGCGACGTCCCGACGCGTGAAGCGCACCCTGGACAGCCATTTCAGCATGGCGTCCGTCATGTCGCCAGGCACAGCCGAAGGGTGGCGCGGCGCCTGCAATCCCGGATCGGCATAGTGGCCGTCCATCGCGATCTCTTCGGCATGGCGCACGAGGAATTCGGAGATCATTTCGCGGCGGGCTGGAACGCGAAAGCCGATCGAGTAGGTCGTGCAGTCATCGTCCAGGGCGATGCCGTCGTGTGCCCAGCCCGGCGGCAGGTACAGCATGTCTCCGGGTTCGACCAGGTATTCCTCCTCCGGCTCGAACTCCCTCAGTATCTTGAGCGCTGCGCCCGGAACGAGATCCGCGGCAGCGGGCTCGCTGCGGCGTCCGATGCGCCACAAACGGCGACCCGTGCCCTGCAGAAGAAAAACGTCGTAGGAGTCCAGGTGCGGTCCGACGCCGCCGCCCGGCCTTGCATAGCTCACCATGACGTCGTCGAGTCGCGCGTAAGGCACGAAGCTGAAACGTCGCAGCAACTGGTCTGCGGATTCCAAATGCAGGTTCAGGCCCTGCACCAGCAGTGTCCAGTTGGCATCGGGCAGCGTCGCGAAGCGATTGGATTTGAACGGACCTTCTTCAAGCAGCCAGCGTCGTCCCTTGCGAATGACCAGGCGTGATTCCACGTCGTCTCGTCCCGCCAGGCGCCGCAGTGCAGCCGGCGTGGCAAGTCCGCTGAATCCCGGCACCGCGCCCCGAATGAGCAATGGGCGCTTTTGCCAGTAGTGGCTGAGGAATCGCGCGGGCGTACGCCCGCCGAGCAATTGCAATATCATCGGGCACGATCCTGCATGGAATGGACGGGCTTGGAGCCCGGCTCAAGGTATCCTGAGCCGGAGATTGCCGTGCAGCCTTTTGCTGCGGGAATAAAACGCGTGATCCGCATGTCTGTAACCAGCGAGGCTGGCATGAAGTTCTGATGCCTGCCATTATAGTCCGCAGGATGTGGCGGGCCGCGCGACGCAAGCGGTCTGGCGCATTGCAGATTTGACAATCGATTGATGGATGCCGGAAGCCTGCATCGATGCCAGCTCGGCATCGCGCATGCACCGGCTCACAGGTGCGAGGCCAGCATGCTGCAAGCAGGACAGACAGCGCCGATCTTCACGCTTCCTGATGCCGACATGGAGTCGGTGAATATAGGCAAGTATCGCGGCAAGAAACACATCGTGCTGTATTTCTATCCGCGCGATGGCACGCCGGGGTGCACCATTCAGGCGACGGAATTTTCCGACCATGAGGAAGATTTTTCCCGGAACGACTGCGTCATTCTCGGCGTCAGCCCGGACGATTGCCTGCGGCACGCGGAATTTCGCGATTCCATCGGCGTATCGATCCGCCTGCTGGCTGATCCCGAGGGGCGCGTGTGCGAGCGCTATGGCGTCGTGCAGCATCCCGACTCGGCCGCCCCCGATCGATCCGCGCAGGCGAATGGCGGCGTGTCGCGGCCATCCATTGCGCGGGCCACCTTCATTATCGACAAACACGGCACTGTGCGACATGCGCTCTATGGCGTTTCGCCCAAGGGCCATGCCATGAACGTGCTGGAACTGGTGAAAGCGCTTTGAACATGATGGTTTCGAAAAACGCCGTGGTATCGCTGGACGTCAGTCTCTTTGATCTGCAGGGAGAGCTGCTCGATCATCCCGAAGAGCCGGCGCAATACCTGCATGGCGGCTATGACGATATTTTTGCCAAGGTCGAGGCCGCGCTGGAAGGCAAGGGAGTCGGTGCCAGAGTCGAGGTGCGGCTGGAGCCGGACGATGCCTTCGGCGACTACGACGAAAACCTGCTGCGCGTCGATCTGCGCAACCGATTTCCTGAAACCCTGGAAGTCGGCATGCGATTCGAGGCAGAGGCGGGAAGTGATGACGAGGGCATGATCTTCACGGTCACCGACATCGCCGAGGACAAGGTGGTGCTGGATGGCAATCATCCTATGGCGGGGCTGGGCCTGTTGTTCGACTGCACGGTGATCGACGTGCGGCCGGCCAGCGAGTCGGAAATCATCAACGGCAGTGCTGAAGATCCCGCTTCGGTTATCGTCCGGCCGATGCCCTGATCTCCAATCGGCGCGCTGCCTTCGGGATGCCGACGCGCTGACGTCAGGATTTTATGTCGTGGCGCATCAGGCCTGTGGCGTGACGGGTTGCAAGTTGTCGTTTTGAATGACGGGGAGAACGACCCATGACGGGATTGGTGGGTGTCATCGCCTACGGGCTCGGGACGCTGATTGCGTTCCTGTTCATCGCGACGCTGCTGGTCGTCTTCATTCGCGACGTCACGCAGAAGAAGCACTCCGTGCTGCGCTACTATCCGGTCATCGGGCACCTGCGCTACTGGATGGAGCAACTGGGCGAGTACTTCCGCCAGTACCTGTTCAGCAACGATCGCGAGGAGATGCCGTTCAACCGCGCCACGCGCGGCTGGGTTTATCGATTGGCCAAGGACGAAGGCGGCGTGATCGGTTTCGGTTCGACCAACAACTCCAACGAGCCCGGCTCCATCCTGTTCGTCAACGCACCCTATCCGGTGCTGGAAGAAGACCGCCTGCCGACGCCGCCGCTGGCGATCGGCGAAGGGTATTGCCGCGAGCCCTTCCTGGCAAAATCGGTGATCAACATCAGCGGCATGAGTTTCGGCGCCATCTCGGAGCCGGCAGTGCGCGCCCTGTCGCGCGGCGCAGCCAAGGCGGGGTGCTGGATGGACACCGGGGAAGGCGGCCTGTCGCCGTTTCATCTCGATGGCGGTTGCGACGTGATCATGCAGATCGGCACGGCCAATTACGGTATTCGCAATCAGGACGGATTGTTCTCACCGGAGCGGGCGCGCGAGATCGCTGCGCTGCCGCAGGTGAAGGCGTTCGAGATCAAGCTCTCCCAGGGCGCCAAGCCGGGCAAGGGCGGGGTGCTGCCGGCAGCCAAGGTCACCGAGCAGATCGCCCTTATCCGTGGCATTCCTGCGCATGTGGATTCGATCAGCCCGAACCGGCACCGTGACATCGCCAATGCCGACCAGTTGCTGGATCACATTGCGCGCGTGCGCGACATCACCGGCAAGCCGGTGGGGGTCAAGACCGCCGTGGGCGGCTGGCAGTTCGTCAACGAGCTGGCCGAAGCCATCAACCGCCGCGGGCTGGAATACGCGCCGGACTTTCTGGCCATCGACGGCGGCGAGGGCGGTTCCGGTGCGGCGCCACAGGCGCTCATGGACCACATGGCATTGCCCATCATGGAGGCTTTGCCGCGTGTGGTGGACGCGCTGATCGAGAGCGGCCTGCGCGACCGGATTCGCGTCATTGCTGCCGGCAAGCTGGTGACCTCGGCGCGCGCCGCCTGGGCGCTGTGTGCCGGCGCGGATTTCGTCAACAGCGCGCGCGGTTTCATGTTCTCGCTGGGCTGCATCCAGGCGCTGCGCTGCCATCTCAACACCTGTCCGACCGGCGTGACGACGCACAACAAGCGCTTGCAGCGCGGCCTGGTGGTGGAGGAGAAATACCTGCGCGTCGCCAACTACGCGCTGAACATGAACCGCGAGATCGACATGATTGCGCATTCCTGCGGCTGCCGGCACTCGCGCGAGCTGCGTCGCGAACATGTGCGCATCGTGCAGAGCGCCGGCCACAGCGTGGCGCTGAACATCCTGTATCCCTACCCCGAATCCAGCGCGAAGCTCAGGGAGGCCTGATCGCAGGCCGGTCGATGCCTGAAGACGCCCTATCCACGGGCATCTTCAGGCACTTTGTCCTGTCGCGGGCGGCGGCGGGGCATTGCCATCGAGCCTTTCCGGCTCGCCTGCAACGCCTCAGGTGGTCGCCGGAACCAGTCTGGCCGAACCGCCTTCCCGCACCAGATCGAGCCGCTTTTCATGGTGCGCGGCAACCGCGGGGCGATGGGCGATGCTGATGATGGCGGCCTGCGGCAGTTTTTCGCGCAGCATCCGGTAGACATGGGCCTCGCCGGCCTCGTCCATGGATGCAGTGGCTTCGTCGAGGAACAGGAAGTCCGGTCGATGCAGCAGTGCGCGCGCCACGGCCAGTCGCTGCTGCTCCCCGCCGCTCATGGACATGGACCAGTTCTGCGTATCGTCCAGATGAGGCTGCATTTGTGGCAGGAGGGAGTCGCCCAGCGCCTGCCGGATGACATCGTCGCTGAAGGTGCCGGCCGGTGCCGGGAACGACACGGCATCACGCAGCGTGCCGATCGGAATGTACGGCTTCTGCGGCAGGAACAGCACGCGCGCGCCTTGCGGAATTTCCACGGTCCCCG
>CANIIN010000128.1 GCA_947467405.1 Betaproteobacteria bacterium
CGGCCTGGCGGCGCTGCCCGCCCTTGCACAGACACCGGCCCCCGCGGCCAAGGACCCGACCGCCACGCCGCGACTGGATCGCCGCGAAGCCCGCCAGGAAAAGCGCATCGAGCAGGGCGTCAAGTCCGGACAACTCACCGACAAGGAGGCCGCGCGCCTGGAAAAGCGGGAGGAGCACCTGAAGGCGCAGGAAGCGAAGGCCAAGGCCGATGGCGTGGTCACGCCGCAGGAGCGCGCAAAACTGGAGCGCGAGGCGAATCGCGACAGTCGCGCCATCACGCGCGAAAAGCACGATCGCCAGCGCGCCGCGAAGTAAATCGGACAACTGGACGCACTTCCTGCCGGCGTCCAGCACCTCGCCATCGAAAAAGCCCGGACCTGCCGGGCTTTTTCATTTGAGACACGGGTCTCGGCAACAGCGCTCCCGCATCGACGCGAAGAGTGCCTAGAAAGGCAGATCCGCCCCGGGCTTGACCGACAGCACGGCACGGCGGAACTCGGCTTCGATGCGCCGCAAGCCGGCTTCGTCATCGGCCTCGAAACGCAGCACGATCACCGGCGTGGTGTTCGACGCGCGCGCCAGCCCGAAACCGAACGGATACTCGACGCGCAAGCCGTCCATCGTGATCACTTCGCTGGCGCCATCAAAGCGCGCCTCCTTCTGCATCGCGGCGATGAGGCGATGCGGCTCACCCTCTTCCAGTTCGAGGTGCAACTCGGGGGTGTTGACCGCGTCGGGCAGCGCTTCCAGCACCGCCGAAGGATCCACTTCACGCGACAGGATTTCCAGCAGGCGCGCCCCGGCGTACTGGCCATCGTCGAAGCCATACCAGCGTTCGCCGAAGAACATGTGCCCGCTCATCTCGCCGGCCAGCGGCGCCTTGCGTTCCTTCATGCGACCCTTGATCAATGAGTGGCCGGTCTTCCACATGCTCGGCACGCCGCCGTACTGGCGAATCCACGGCGCCAGCTTGCGCGTGCACTTCACGTCGAAAATGATCTCCGCGCCCGGACAACGGCTGAGGACGTCCTTGGCAAACAGCATCAGCTGGCGATCCGGGTAGATGATGCGACCGTCGCGCGTCACCACGCCGAGACGGTCGCCGTCACCATCGAAGGCCAGACCCAGTTCAAGATCATTGTCGCGCACCACCTTGATCAGGTCCTGCAGGTTGGCGGGTTGCGACGGATCGGGATGGTGGTTGGGGAAATTGCCGTCCACCTCGCAGAACAGCGCCGTGACCTCGCAGCCCATGCCGCGATACAGATCCGCTGCGGTCGCACCCGCCACGCCATTGCCACAATCGATGGCGATGCGCATCGGCCGCGTCAGCTTCACATCGGACAGGATGCGCTGCAGATACGCGTCGCGAACATCCACCTTCTGCAAGCTGCCGCTGCCGCTGGCGAAATCCTCGCGCTCGATGCGCTCGCGCAGGGCCTGGATATCCTCACCGGACAGCGTCGTGCCGCCCAGCACCATTTTCAGTCCGTTGTAGTTCGGCGGATTGTGGCTGCCGGTCACCGAGACGGCGCTGCCGCAGCCCAGATGGTGTGCGGCGAAATAAGCCATCGGCGTCGCCACCATGCCGAGGTCGAACACGTCGATGCCGGTGGCACGCAGACCATCGGACAGCGCACCCGCCAGCGACGGGCCCGACAGGCGTCCATCGCGACCAACGGCGATGGCCTTCTGGCCGCGTACCCGCGCCTCGCTGCCGAGCGCGCGGCCGATCAGACGGACGCCGTCCTCGGTCAGCGTGGTGCCGACGATGCCACGGATGTCGTAGGCCTTGAAGATTTCTTTTGGAACGGAGGTCATGTGTGGTGCCAGAGAGGATTGCCCATCAACAGGTTCGTGATGGCGGTTGGACAAGGGCCTATTTTAACAGCGCGCCCCGGTGCATCAGGCCCCGGGGCGCGGAGCTCCAGTGGCGGACTTCGCGGACATGGCGGCATCGAAGTGCCCGAAAACGCGTGCCGGCAGCCAATCCAGACGTCCCGGAAATTGCCCGCTGACGAAGGCCACGTGACCGCCGTGTGCGGGGAATTCCGTGACCACCGCTGCCGGCAGGCTTGCGCCCCGCGGCAGAGCAGCCTCCGGCACAAAGGGATCATCCCTGGCGTTCAGGACCAGGGTCGGGACCGCGATGCCGGCAAGAAGCGGCCGCGCGCTGGCGCGGGTCCAGTAATCATCGGTATCGAGAAAGCCGTGCAGCGGCGCGGTCACCACGTTGTCGAAGTCGCGCAACGTGCGTGACCGTTGCATGGCGGGCCCGTCGAACGCGCCGGGATGTTGCGCCAGCTTGGAGTCGCTCTTCTTTTTCAGGGAAGCGAGGAACATCCGCGTGTAAACCATGTTGAATCCGCGTCCCAGCGCATCACCCGAGAGTCGCAGGTCGAGCGGCGCGGAGATCCCGGCCGCGGCCTGCAGCCAACCGGTCACCGCCTTCCCCTGCTCTCCCAGCCATTTCAGCAGCGCGTTGCCGCCCAGCGACACGCCGGCCGCGAACAGCGGCTGCCCGGTGGATTTTTCGCGAAAGCGCTTCATGATCCAGTCGATGTCGCCGCTGTCGCCGGAATGATAGGCGCGCGGCAGGCGGTTCATCTCGCCGGAGCAGCCGCGGAAATGCGGCATGGCGAAACGCCAGCCGCGCCTGGCGGCAAATCGAGAGAATGCCTTCGCATAGTGGCTGCCGGACCCGCCTTCCAGGCCGTGAAACACCACCACCAGCGGGGCGTGCGCGTGTTCGGTGGCGGCCAGCCAGTCCACGTCGATGAAATCGCCATCCGGCATCTCCCAGCGTTCGCGTCGCATGCGCGGGCGCGGCACGGACCGGCCCAGCAGCGCGGCGTAGATGGTATGGACATGGCGGTTGCGCAACCACCAGGGCGGACGATAGGGACTCAGCTCAGTTCCCGGCCGGCTCGCAGGATCATCACCGGGCCGTCGACATCACGCGCAGGATGCCGGGCGAAGACTGCAGGATTCCGAACCGTGTTCAGTGCAGCACTTTCGGCCCAACCGCGGGCGCAAGGTCGGATGTCTGCTGCATGGCCGGGGCGGGTGAAGCATGGTGCACGATCATGCGCCAGCCGTCGGCGGTGCGCAGATAGGCATTGGTGGCGACAACCGGCTGACCCGGACGCTGCTCGCCCTGCGCTGCGATGTTCTCGTGCACGCTGTGCACGGTCAGCATCATGCCGGAGAGCACCACCTCATGACTGATCTGGATGCGCAGGCGCTGCCCTGACGAAAATATCTGCGCCCAGCTCTTGAGAACCGCTTCATAGCCGGTCAGGCGCGGGCCACCCGGGTGAATGCACACGACCTCTTCGTCGTCGGCCCAGACTTCCATCATGGCGTCGATATCACCGCGCTCAAGCGCCTCGTAGAAGGCGGCTTCTGCTTCCTGCGGACTGCCAAAGACGGATTTCTTCATGGCCGAGGATGTTAGCGGAAACGGCCTTCAGCCGCCACTCGAGAGCAGGCGGAACCGCCGCCATCCCGCGTCGAATGGAACGGATTGAGGCGCCAAGCCATGATCCGGTCCCGGCACACGATCAGCCGACTCGATTGACCGGCGTGGGCGGGACACCGCCCGTCAACGCGGCACGCAGATTGCGCGCCGCCAGCCTTGCCATGGCCAGCCGCGTTGCCGCCGTGGCGCTGCCGAGATGCGGCGACAGCACCACATTGTCGAGTTCGAGAAATCCGCGATGCAGCGCGGGTTCACCCTCGTACACGTCCAGTCCGGCGCCGGCGATGCGCCGGTTGCGCAACGCATCAATCAGGGCCGCGTCGTCGACGATGCCGCCGCGCGCCACATTCACCAGAATGGCGCTGGCCTTCATGCGCGCCAGTGCCGCGGCGCCGATGAGGTGATGGCTTTGCGGCGTATAGGGCAGGATCAGCATCAGGAAGTCGGAACGCGCCAGCAGTTCGTCGAAACCGACGTGGCTGGCGCGCGTCTCGGCCTCGATTTCCGCATCGACACGACGCCGGCTGTGATAGATCACCTCCATGTCGAAGCCCGCGGCGCGGCGCGCGATGGCGCGACCGATGCGGCCGAGCCCGAGAATGCCGAGCGTGGCGTGGTGCACATCGACGCCCCACATCTCGCCAAAGTTAATGCCTTGCCATTGCCCAGCGCGCAGCCAGCGTTCGGCTTCGGTGATGCGACGCGCAGCCGCCAGCATCAATGCCCAGGCCATGTCCGCGGTGGTGTTGTTCAGGACATCCGGCGTATGGGTGACCAGCACGCCGCGCGCCGTGCAGGCCGCGACATCCACCGTGTTGTACCCGACTGCCGCCACCGCCACCACCTTCAGACGCGGCGCCGCCGCCAGCATGGACGCATCGAGCACTTCGCCCGGCGCGAGCATCACGCCATCCTTGTCGGCCAGGCGCGATTTCAATAACGCGGCATCCAGCGGCCGCGCTTCGTGCTGCCGATCCTCGACTTCGAAATCGCGGCGCAGGTCGGACAGCACCTCGTCAAAGGTGCGTCGCGTCACCAGGATGCGCGGCTTGCCGTTCACGCCAGCCCGACGCTATGCGCCCCGCCCGGTCGAACCGGGGCCAGATTCATCGTCATCTGCCGTCTTGACGCCCACCGGCTTGGTGAACAGGAGAAACGCGATATAACCCGGCCAGGAGAACACGCTGGCCAGCATGAACCAGGCGAATTTTGCAAAACCATGCGAGCGCTTCGAAATCAACACCAGGATGGGCGGAATCGACAGCGCCACGGAAAGCAGCAGTATCCAGATATAACCGACCATGCCCATGCCGAACATCAACTCGAGCAGGACATCCGGAGACACGCCCAACAGGCTTTCAACAGTCATGATTCACCATCCGGAGAGAAATTGATTGGCCGACAATCGGAACGCGCAAGGATATCGCGATCAAGCTTGCCTGCCGACAACAAAGATATGCACCCGATACGGCCCGTTTGCGGCGTGCATGATGGTCTGCTCGATGTCACCGGTGCGGCACGGCCCGGAAATGAAATTGACGACGCGATTCAGTCAGCTGGGGATTCACTGAACCAGGGGGCAAGCTCCCTTGTATGCCCCCCCCTCTACAGGGAAGCCTTTCGGGGCGCTCTCATCTTCATGGCTTGATCAGCGCTTCCTTGGCTCATTGCATCGAAACATTGTAGAGCAGTTTGTCCTGCACCCGTCCTTCACGTTGCAGACCCACTACCCCCCTGCCCATTTCAAGCGGCGCCAGACCTATGCGGGTACTGGCTTCGTCGATGTCAACAGCCCAAAAGAAAGGAGCCGATTCTCATCGGCTCCGGCAGTACGTTCAACACTGGGTGACTTGGCTTCACGGCGGTCTTCGGGGCTTGGTCAAGCAGAGCCGGTGCAGCCAGATTGGGGGCTATGTGAATCTAAAACTATCTGGCTTTATTCGGAAGCACCAGCAGCTTCATAAAAAACCCCCACCACGCCGTTGAGCGACTGGGCGGGGCGTTTTTTAAGCTAGTTAAGACGGTGGTGTTCCTTGACTTGTGCTGCCATCCATGACTCTGCCTTGCCATTTACTCAAGGTGATCATCCTAAGCGGCCAGGTTAGCTAGCTTGTTCTTTTACACAAAGGGCGCATCCAGTCTTGAAATTTCCCTCCTTCACAATTGGTTGGCCTTGTGCTTACACACGTACCAAAAGCCTGACTTATTCCTCCGACGCTCCATATGTAATCATTGTCCGGCAACGGGTCTGCTTTCCTACCAATTGATGTCCATCGGTTCCCTGTTTGCCAGCATGTGATTCCGAAATATACCCCGTAAGGCTGATTGACAATCGTTGCACTATCCTCCATAGACCGAGAGTACTTTTTGTAAATCCCCCACATATTAAATGGGGGTTCGGATCTTTCTGGATCAATACTAGAATATTTACAGAACTCATTATTGGGCGGCTGGTACTTATTTCCATTATCTATGAATCGCCGTTTGTTCTTAGCATCATCAATACAAATCTCTCTAAACGAGAGGTTCTTCCAGACGGGGGCGTAGTCACTTCCCCTAGTCAGGATTGCTGCAAATGAAGGGGATAAATAGAAATCACAATCGACGCACCCTAATAGCGCAGTCTTCAGTGCGGAAAATTGTGCCGTCGTGAGAACCGGAGTTGCTATTTTTAATTTCGGATCGGTTAAGCCCCAGAGCTGCTGGGTGGTGAGACCCGGAACAACACGAACCAACAGGGTGGCATCCAGGCTCTCCAGCACGGCGGAAGTCAAAACGGGGGCAAATGCAATGACGTGTGCAGCACTGAAAGTTGGAGCAACAGCCATTAATTGCGCCGTCGTTAAACCTTTAACAAAATTAAGAACCGGGTTCGTCCCAGGCACTGCCGAATTCATTGCCTTCGCAATTTCAATTAATTGAGTTGCTGTATAGGCGCTGTAATTGACCGTAGCAGGACTCGCTGCTGCAACACAAGCAGAGGAAGAGGTCGCACCCACTGGCGAGGTAGATCCGGCAGGGCATTTCCCCACAGTGCCAGGAGAGCTGCCGGCGGGGCAGTAATAACCCATCGAGCAGTCGCGCTTGTCTGTTGCACCCATAATCGCATAAGTTCCCGCCGGCGCCGCGATACAAGACATGGCTCCCGGCTGCGATGAATAGCTGCCAAGCGGGCAGGGAGTTGCTTTCACGCTACCTGCTGCTGCGAATGTACCCGGTGGCGCTTGGGTACAAGATGGCTTGCCCGGTCCAAAACTGCCCGCTGGGCAGGGATCGGCTGCCCAGGCAAAATGTGGCAACGATAAAACCGTTGCCATAACTGCAAATAATCTTAATAGTCCCGTCATTCCATTTCCTCTTTGGGTGGGATTGTGCCGCTGTAGATTCATACGACCTTCAATTTTTATAGACGCCCCGGTCAAGCGATTTGAAAAACGACGGGAGCCAGTTCCAGGTATGAGCTTAGTTAGTTGACCTGTATTCCGATGCTGCTCATCAAAAAGCGATTGGAACCCGGAACTTCCTTTAGGAAGCGCTGATCAAGTTGCGAATATGCACAACGCCGTCGGCGCTTCCCTCTGCAGTGAGGGATATACAAGGGGGATTGCCCCCTTGTTCAGTGAATCCCCAGTCATTGCGATCCAAGCACCGCTTTAGACTGGCGGGCTTTGCAGCCACGGAAAGACGGTCTGCTTCATCCGTGTACCATGTCATTCTGC
>CANIIN010000129.1 GCA_947467405.1 Betaproteobacteria bacterium
GGCCTTTGTCCGCGGTGGCGAGGAGCGTCTTCTGGCGCTGCCGCGGCGGCGCATCCTTGGGCACATTGAAGCGCACCTGCGCCGCGCCGGTGGCGACCACGTTGCCCAGCACCGACGCGCCGAGGTTGTAGAACGCGGCATCCTTGCCCACGCGCACGTGGCCCAGCACGATGCCGCCGCTGATGGTGCAGTGGCGGTCGGCGCGCACTTCGATGTCGCCCACGTACAGGCCGGCGTCGTTGGGCGCGAGGTTGCCGTCACACAGCGACACCTTGTCCGAGGTCGGGCCGTCGGCGATCTGGCCGACTTCCAGGCGCGTGAGCGAAATGCGCAGGCGCGTGATGCGGCTGCCCGGCAGGTTGGCCGCTTCAACGCAGTCCTTCCATTCCGGCGGCCAGTTGGTTTCGCGCTGGCACTCCACCTTGGGCGCTACCGCCGAGCCGATGCGCCCGGCGGCGAAGAACGCCGCCGACAGCATGTTCAGCGCCGGCTTGTTGGGCGTCGAATTGCTTGAATCGGGCATCCAGCCGCAATCCTCGCCGTCGCGGCGGTCGGCGGGTTCGATGTTGGTAGGGCTTCCCGTCCAGAAGGTGCAGCGGTATTTCAGCGTGGCGGCGGGTTGACCGTCCGGGCCGACCGGCAGGGTGGTGTTGAAGCGGCCCTTCACGACCATGAGGGTGCTGGTGCGCGCCGCGTTACCCAGCGCATCGCCGTTGCCGGCGGTCATCACATCGTTGTGGCCGGATTCCTGAATGCTGAAGGTGAAGCTGCGGATGGCTTCGTCCTGCAGTTCGCGGATGCGGCGGATGGCGGTTTCGCCGTGGCAGGCGCTGAGCATGCGCACGTAGCGCGCGTAGGCGACCACATGGTCGATCTCGCGCACCTTCTTCCAGATGGCTTCATCGAGGCGCTGCGTCGGGGAGCCGGCCACGCAGGGCAGGGGCGACTGCTGCGCCGCTACCAGCGCAGCCGTCGATCCAAGGAGTGCGGCGAACAGCCAGCGAATCAGGATCTTCATGGAGCCTCCACCAGGGGATGGGGAATGCGTTGTTGCTGCGTCTGTCCCGATTTTGTCACGCTACCGCCAACTGGCCAAGTCCGGTCGCCCGAACCAGCCGCCCCCGGCCGGCGCGCCGCGCCGTGACGTCACCGCACGTCAAGTCCCCGGCGCGCGGCTCCTGGTCTGCAGAAACTCCGCCAGCACGCGGCTGGTGTGCGAGCGATCCGGCTTCGCGGCCAGCGCCGGCGGCGGGCCCATGGCCGCCACCTTGCCGCCGGCATCGCCGCCTTCCGGGCCCATGTCGATGATCCAGTCGGCGTCGGCCATGACGTCGAGGTTGTGTTCCACCACCACCACGGTGTTGCCGGCGTCCACCAGGCGATGCAGCACGCGGATCAGCTTGTCCACGTCGGCCATGTGCAGGCCGACGGTGGGTTCGTCGAGAACGTACAGGGTGTTCTGACCGATCTTGGAGTATTGGCGGGAGGCGGGCACTTTGCTCTGCACCGCTGCCCCCACCCTGCCCTCCCCCGCAAGCGGGGGAGGGTTCGAAGAGAGGCTCGCGCTTTTGTATCCGTCCGCTGCTTGAGGGGGAGGATTCGAAGAGGGACTCGCGCTTTTGGCTCCCTCCCCTGCTTGCGGGGGAGGGTTGGGGTGGGGGAGGCGAACCTTGGAGAGTTCAGTCACCAGCTTGATGCGCTGCGCTTCGCCGCCGGAGAGTGACGGGCTCTGCTGGCCGAGCGTGAGGTAGCCGAGGCCGACGTCCTGCAACAGGCGCAGGGCGTGATGCACGGCCGGATGGGCGCTGAAGAATTCCACGGCCTCATCCACGTTCATGGCCAGCACGTCGCCGATGGACTTGCCACGCCACAGCACCGACAGTGTTTCGGGATTGAAGCGCGCGCCGCGGCAGGCTTCGCACAGCACCTTCACATCCGGCAGGAAGGACATCTCGATGCGCTTTACGCCCTGGCCTTCGCAGCCCGGGCAGCGGCCTTCGCCGGTGTTGAAGGAAAAGCGGTTGGGCTTCCAGCCGCGCATGCGCGACTCGTTGGCATCCGCAAAAAGCTTGCGGATGGCGTCCCAGAAACCCACGTACGTGGCGGGGCAGGAGCGCGGCGTCTTGCCGATCGGCGTCTGGTCCACTTCCAGCACGCGGCCGATCTGTTGCCAGCCCTCGATGCGCGCGGCGCCGGTGATGGGGATTTCGCCGGGGTCACGGCGGTACGTTGATGCGACCAGGCGCGCGAGGTTGCCGTGCAGGACGTTGCGCGCCACGGTGGACTTGCCCGAACCCGACACGCCGGTGAATACCGTGAGGCGCGCCAGCGGGATGTCGATGTCCACGCCGCGAATGTTGTGCAGCGTGATGTCCTTCAGTCCGATCACGGGCGTGGTGCGCGTGACGGGCCGCGGCGGATGCAGCGGGTGCAAGAGCGGATGCTTGAGGAAGCGCCCGGTCACCGAATCGGGGCTGGCCATGAGTTCGGCGGCGGTGCCCTGCGCGACGATGTGGCCGCCGCGCTTGCCGGCGCCGGGGCCGATGTCGATGACGTGCGCGGCGCGGCGGATGGTGTCTTCGTCGTGCTCCACCACCACCAGGGTGTTGCCCTTCTTCTCCAGTTGCTCCAGCGTATCCAGCAGCACGCGGTTGTCGCGCGGATGCAGGCCGATGGTGGGTTCGTCCAGGATGTAGCACACGCCGCGCAGGTTGGAACCGAGTTGCGAGGCCAGGCGGATGCGCTGCGCTTCGCCGCCCGACAGCGTGGGCGCGGCGCGATCCAGTGACAGGTAGGAGAGGCCCACTTCGTTCAGGAAGGCCAGGCGCGATTTCAGTTCGGCCAGGATGTCGCGGGCGATGGCGGCCTCGCGGGAGGTGGGTGCATCATGTGCCGTCACCGCTGTCTTGGATTCTGGCGCGTTGCTTAGATTAGCCGTCACTCCCGTCCCGGCCCCCGGCAAGTTGCCAAAATTAGCCGTCACTCCCGCGAAAGCGGGAGTCCAGGGACTTTGACTGTCTTGAACGACACTGGATTCCCGCTTTCGCGGGAATGACGAACCTTTAGCCTGGGGAGTGTCTTCTTGCAGCCCGGTCAGACGCTCGAAAAAATCCGCCAGCTTGTTTACCGGCAGCGCCACCAATTGCGTAATGGACTGCTCCCTGAAACGCACTGCGCGCGCGACGGGGTTCAAGCGTTGCCCGTGGCAATCGGTGCACGGCTCCTCGACGCCGGGTTCACCGCTGTCTTCATCCGCCTCGGTCTGCGAGTCGATCCAGTCGTCCAGGCGGCGGTCTTCCTGTTCGCGGCTGATGTCATCGTCGGCGCGGTAACCCTTCAGCATCACGCCGGTGCCGAAGCAGCCGCCGCACCAGCCGTGCGGCGAGTTGAACGAGAACAGGCGCGGATCGGGTTCCGGAAAACTGCGGCCGCAGGACGGGCAGGCGCGCTTGGTGGAGAACACCTGCAGCGGCAGGTCGGCTTCGACATTGCCCGGTGCGGGCGTCTGCCTGGCGTGATTGCCGGTGAGGCCGCGCGCCCGTTCCCATGCCGTGGCGAGCTGGTCGAGTCGGCCCAGCACATGCACGTTGCCGCGCCCGAACTCGAGCGCGCTGGTCAGCGCGCGGCGCAGTTCCGCTTCACCCGAGGGCGACACGATCAGGTCGGCCACCGGCAGTTCGATGGTGTGTTCCTTGAAGCGGTCCAGGCGCGGCCACTTGGCGGTGGGCACGAACTCGCCGTCCACGCGCAGGTAGTCGTAGCCCTTGCCCTTGGCCCACTTGGCGAGGTCGGTGTAGTAACCCTTGCGGCTGAACACCAGCGGCGCCAGGATGCCGATGCGCTGGCCGCGATAGTCCTTCATCAATTTGGCGCTGATGGCTTCGAAGCTCTGTGGCTCGATGGCGACATGGCAGTCCGGGCAGTACTGCGTGCCGAGCTTCACATAGAGCAGGCGCAGGAAGTGATAGATCTCGGTCAGCGTGGCCACCGTGGACTTGCGTCCGCCGCGGCTGGTGCGCTGCTCGATGGCGACGGTGGGCGGAATGCCGAAGATGGCATCCACGTCCGGCCGCGCCGAGGGCTGCACGAACTGGCGCGCATAGGCGTTCAGCGATTCCAGATAGCGGCGCTGGCCTTCATTGAACAGGATGTCGAAGGCCAGTGTCGATTTGCCCGAACCCGACACGCCGGTGATGACGGTGAAGCGGTTGCGTGGGATATCGACACTGATGTTCTGCAGGTTGTGCTCGCGCGCGTGCAGGATGCGGATGGCGTTGACCGCCGCCTTCAGCGGCTGCGTGCCGACCGGGGCGCCCGTTACGGGGACAAGCGGCTTGTAGATGCCCAGCTGGCGGGCATCTTCGGGCATCTGCTCTCTGGCGAGCAGCGCAGTGGACTGCGATTTACCGTGCGCGTAGCCGGCCAGCGCGGCTGCATAGTCCTTCAGTGCGATGCCGGTGTGCGAACGCGGATTGGCCTTGATGGCGTCCGGCGTGCCGGTGGCGACGACTTCGCCGCCGCGGTCGCCGCCTTCGGGACCGAGGTCGATGATCCAGTCGCTGGCGGCGATGACGTCGAGGTTGTGTTCGATCACCACCAGCGAGTGGCCGGCGTCGATCAGGCGGCGGAAGGCGCGCAGCAGTTTGGCGATGTCGTCGAAGTGCAGCCCGGTGGTGGGCTCGTCGAACAGGAACAGCTTGCCACCGGCCGACAGCGCCACGCCGGTCTTGGCGGCGTCGGCGAGGTGACCCGCCAACTTGAGACGTTGCGCTTCGCCGCCCGACAGCGTGGGCACCGGCTGGCCGAGCTTGACGTATTCGAGGCCCACTTCCACCAGCGGGCGCAGTGCCGCGGCGATGGCTTCCTCGCCGGGCAGCGAGAAGAAGTTCAATGCTTCCGAGACGGTGAGTTCCAGCGTGTCGGCAATCGAGCGGCCGCGCACCGTGACGTCCAGTACTTCACCGCGGAAGCGCCTCCCGTCGCAGTCGGGGCAGCGCAGGTAGACGTCGGACAGGAACTGCATCTCGACGTGTTCGAAACCGCTGCCGGTGCAGGTGGCGCAGCGGCCGGTGCCGGAGTTGAAGCTGAAGGTGCCCTGCGTGTAGCTGCGTTCCTTGGCCAGCGCGGTGCGCGCGTACTGGGCGCGGATGGCGTCCCAGGCGCCGACGTAGCTGGCGGGGTTGGAGCGCGCGGTGCGGCCGATCGGCGTCTGGTCGACCATGACCACGTCGTCGATGTGTTCGTGGCCGCGCAGTTCGCGATGCGCGCCCGGCGTTTCGGTGGGCTGGCCCTTGGTCTTGCGCAGCGCGGCGTACAGCACGTCCTGGATCAGCGTGGACTTGCCGGAACCGGATACGCCGGTGATGCACACCAGCTGGCCGAAGGGCAGGTGCACGTCGACGTTTTTGAGGTTGTGTTCGGTGACGCCCAAGAGGTCGATGCCGCCGAGCGCGCGCGGATTCTGGTCGCGCTGGTGTTCGCCATCGACATGCTTTCTGCCGGACAGATAATCGGCGGTCAGCGTATTGGAATGGCGCAGTTCCTCGGGCGTGCCGAAGAACACGATCTCGCCGCCGCGCTCGCCGGGGCCGGGGCCCATGTCCATGATGCGGTCGGCTTCGAACATGATCTGCGGATCGTGTTCCACCACCACCACGGAATTGCCGGCGTCGCGCAGGCGGTGCATGACGCCGATGATGCGGCCCATGTCGCGCGGGTGCAGGCCGATGGAGGGTTCGTCCAGCACGAACAGCGTGTTGACCAGCGAGGTGCCGAGCGCGGTGGTGAGGTTGATGCGCTGCACTTCGCCGCCGGACAGCGTGCGCGACTGGCGGTCGAGCGTGAGGTAGGCCAGGCCCACGTCGCACAGGTACTTGAGTCGCGCGCGGACTTCCGTGAGCAGCAGGTCGGTGGCTTCGTCCAGCGGTGCGGGCAGATGGATGTGGTCGATCAGGCTGCGCAGGCGTTCGATGGGCAGCAGCATCAGGTCGTGCACGCACAACCCGGGCACGGTCTGCAGCTTTTTCTCGTCCAGCGTGGGCAGGCCGGACTTCACCTTGCCGACGTTGAACAGCGGCATGAAGCGCTGGTAGCGGCCCTTGTCGTCCGCCAGTGTTTCATCCGCATCCTGCTTGGAGCCGAGGCGCCAGGCCAGCGCATCGGGTTTCAATCGCGCGCCATGGCATTCCAGGCACGGCGTGTAGGCGCGGTACTTGGAGAGCAGCACACGGATGTGCATCTTGTAGGCCTTGGTCTCCAGCCAGTTGAAGAAGATGCGCACGCCGTACCAGGTGCCGGGGAAGGATTTCTTCCAGCTCACCCACTCCGGTTCGCCTTCCAGCACCCAGCGGCGCTGCGTGTCGGTGAGGTCGCGCCACGGCGTGTCGAGCGGGATGTTGCGCAGCTTGGCGTACTTCTCGATGTCGTCCTGGCACTCGTGGAAGCTCGGCGTCTGCCAGGGTTTGACGGCACCCTGTCGCAGCGTCTTCGATTCGTCCGGCACGATGAGGCCGAAGTCGATGCCGATGACGCGGCCGAAGCCACGGCAGGACTCGCAAGCGCCCACCGGCGAGTTGAACGAGAACAGGCTGGGCATCGGGTCGGCGTAATGGATGTCGCAGTCCGGGCAGTGCAGGTCGGCGGAGAAGCGCCATACGATGTCGGCGTTCTTCGAAGAGGGAGACTCCTTGGAGATGCGCGTCCCTTGGGCATCTTCGGGCATTGGTGTCGCAGCGGCAGACTCGTCCTTGGGCACCACACGCACGTTCACGCGGCCCTTGCCCACGCGCAGCGCGGCTTCCAGCGCCTCGATGATCCGGGTGCGGTCCGTCGGCGATTCGCTGGCCTTGGCCACCACGATGGCGCGCATTCGGTCCTGCACCACTTCGAGGGCGTCCTTGGTGCGCGCATGGATGCGCGTGTAGCCCTGCGCGGCGAGCAGTTGCTCGACTTCGGCGGCCTTGAAGGACGGCGGAATCTCGACCGGGAAGGTGATGAGCACGCGCGCATCGCCCACGTCGGCCAGCGCGGCGCGCATTTCCGGCGGATCTTCCAGCGACGCGGCGATGAAGGCGTTGGCGCGCGACTGCATGTCGTCGCAGATCGAATGCGCGCTGTCGCGCTTGACCGCGACGCCGCAACCCTTGCAGAACAACTGGCTGGCGCGCGCGAACAACAGCTTGAGGTGGTCGTTCA
>CANIIN010000130.1 GCA_947467405.1 Betaproteobacteria bacterium
GCTGCAGCCGCTGAAAGTGATTCCGGTGACGGATCGCAATGGCAAAAGCTCGCGCGTGTCGGCGGTGTACGACGCCGCGCCGCGCGGCAGCTTCATCGCCGCATTGAAGGACCTGAAGGAAATCTGGGAAATCCCGTACAGCGACAAGGCCGACCCGATCTACAAGGGCCTGGTGCACGACTACCGCTACAAGGAAGCCATCGCCGAAACCGGCGCCTTCCCGGTGCGCGTGATCGCGGTGGAGGACTTCCTCGACGACTTCTTCTTCGACCGCGGCTACGACAACCTGGTCGGCACCTCGCGCGACGGCAAGACGGCGCAGGTGGTGAACCTGCACGTGAAGCGCGGCATCGAACGCGTTGCCCTGCCCGGCATGCCACATCTGGGATCGGGCATCACCTGGGACTATCGGGGCAGCACGGTCATGGCCACGCCCAATCTGAAGGACGGCATCGTCACCGTGATCGACACCAAGTCGTGGGCGGTGGTGAAGGACATCGCCACGCTGGGGCCGGGCTTCTTCATGCGCAGCCACGAGAACACGCCCTACGCCTGGGTGGACGCCTTCAACAGCCCGCGCCGCGACACGCTGCAGGTCATCGACAAGCGTACCCTCGAAGTCATCGGCAGCGTGACGCCGCTGCCGGGCAAGACCGCCGCACACGTGGAGTTCACCTCCGACGGCCGCTTCGCGCTGGTGAGCATCTGGGAGAACATCGAGAACGGCGGCGCCGTGGTGGTGTACGACGCCGCCACACTGAAGGAAGTGAAGCGCCTTTCCATGAACAAACCCTCCGGCAAGTACAACGTGTTCAACAAGGTGACGCGCTCCGACGGCACCAGCCACTGAGCGGCCCGACGGCTGCCGCGACGAGGCACTGCACGGTGCCGCGCCTGTCATGCCGGATTGCGGCCAAGCAGATAGACTGCGGACTTCCAAATCAATGGACCGCCCGCCAATGGCGAATCAACCCATCAACATCGTCCGCAAGGGCTCGCCTATAAAAGTGCAGGCCTTTCTGGCGAATCTGCCGATGTTCTCCGACATGGCGCCGGCGGACTTGGACCGGATAGCCGCCGGCACCACCACCGTCCACATCGAAAAGGGCGACAACGTGTTCCGCACCGGCGATCCCTGCGTGGGCTTTCATGCGGTGGTGTTCGGGCAGGTCAAACTGGGGTTCATCTCGCCCCAGGGCGCGGAGAAGGTGGTGGAGATCATCCGCCCCGGCCAGACCTTCGGCGAAGCACTGATGTTCCTGGAGAAACCCTACGTGGTGACGGCTGCGGCGCTGGCCGACTCGATGCTGCTGCACATCTCCAAGGCCAATGTTTTCGAGAGCATCGACCGGGATCCGGGTTTCGCGCGGCGCATGCTGTCAGGCCTGTCACGGCGCTTGCACGGACTGATCAATGACGTCGAGACCTACAGCCTGCGTTCCAGCGTGGAACGCGTCATCGGTTACCTGCTGCGAGACATTCCCGACGACGTAGGACAGGACGGCAAGCCGGTGGAGGTGACGCTGTCGCCGGGCAAGAGCGTGATCGCCTCGCGCCTCAACATGAGTCCGGAACATTTCTCGCGCACGTTGCACGAGCTGACCACCTCCGGGCTGATCGAGGTGGACGGCCGTACCATCCACGTGCTCGACCTGCCAAAGCTGCGCGGCACCTATTCGGGCTGAGGCTGGCGCCCGCCGAACGTTCTCCGCTTGGGGACGCTGCAATGAAAAACGGGGGCTTGCGGCCCCCGTCTTTCTTGCTGATCTACCGCAGCGGATGACGCCGCCATCAGCCCATCTTGAGAATCCACTGCACCAGGGTCTTCACATCAGTGTCCGAGACGGTCGCGTTCGGCGGCATGGGTATCGGGCCCCACACGCCTTGACCGCCGGCCTTGACCTTGGCGATGAGCTTGGCTTCAGCATCAGCCTGGCCCTTGTACTTCTTGGCGACTTCCTTGTAGGCCGGGCCAATCGACTTCTTGTCGACCAGATGGCAGGCCAGGCAATTGCTCTTCTTGGCGAGGTCCTCGCTGGCTTTGGCCTGACCGGTGACAAACAATGCCACGGCCGCGATGGCGAGGACCGGAACGATGATTTTCATTTCATTTCTCCCTTCTGTTGGTTTGCCGGAGGCGCGGCCGGCATCCGGCGCGCCCCGCTCTGCATGGATTGAATCAGTACACGTCGTGCGTGGTGTTGTAGACGTTGAAGTGCCCGGTCGGGGTGATGAGGCGCGGGTCGTTCAACACGGCCTTGAGCTTCCTCGTCTTGTCATCCACCACCACCAGCGCAGACTTCTGGTTCTTGGCGCTCCACACGGCGAACCAGATCTCGTCACCCGCCTTGTTGTACTCGGGCTGCACGATGCGCTTGGCGCCTTCGCCAAGGTTGGCCCAATCGCCGATCGGCAGGATTTCCGGCGCCTTGTCGAGATTGGCGATGTCGTACACGGCGATGGATTGCGCGATCTTCGGATCGGGGTTCAGCGGCGTATCGACCCACAGGTTCTTCGACTTCGGATGGGTCTTGATGAACAGGTTGCCGCCGCCCTGGCCGTCGAGCATGCGCACCACCTTCCACGCATTGGCCTTGTGCTTGATCGGGTCGGTGCCGATCAGCGCGATCTTCTCGCTGCCGAGGTGGCCTGTTGCCCACACCGGTCCGAACTTCGGATCGATGAAGTTGGCGCCGCGTCCCGGGTGCGGGATCTTGTCCACGTCGACCAGCTTGGTGAGCTTGCCTTCCTTGGCGTCGATCACCGCCACCTTGTTGGACTGGTTGGCCGCCACCATGAAGTAGCGCTTGGTGGAATCCCAGCCGCCGTCATGCAGGAACTTGGCAGCGCCGATTTCGGTCACCGTGATGTTCTCCAGATCCTTGTAGTTCACCATCAGGATCTTGCCGGTCTCTTTCACGCTGACCACGAACTCGGGCTTGAAGTGCGAAGCCACGATCGAGGCCACGCGCGGCTCGGGGTGGAACTCCTGATCGCCCACGGTCATGCCGCGGGTCGCCATGATCTTCAGCGGCTCGAGCGTGTCGCCGTTCATGATGGTGTACTGCGGCGGCCAGTAGGCGCCGGCGATGGCCAGCTTGTCTTCGTAGCCCTTGAACTTCGAGGTGTCCACGGAACGGGCCTCCAGGCCGACGCGGATTTCCGCGACGTTGTCGGGTTTGGCCATCCACAGGTCGATCATGTTGATCTTGGCATCGCGGCCGATCACGAACAGGTAGCGGCCGGAAGCCGACAGGCGCGAGATATGCACGGCGTAGCCGGTCTTGACGATGTTGATGATCTTCTTGGTGTCACCGTCGATGAGGGCCACTTCACCCGTATCGCGCAGCGTGGTCGAGAAGATGTTCTCGATGTTGTAGCTGTTTTCCTTCTTCTTCGGGCGCTTATCGGGCGCAATGATGACCTTCCAGGTGCTCTTCATCTGCGCCATGCCGAATTCCGGCGGCGTTGGCGGCTCCTGCTGGATGTAGCGCGCCATCAGGTCGACTTCGGCGTCGTTCAGTTCGCCTGAAGTGCCCCAGTTTGGCATGCCCGCAGGCGAACCGTACTTGATGAATACCTTGAGGATCTCCGTGCCCTTGGCCATCGTCACGTCGGGGGTGAGCGGCTTGCCGGTGGCGCCCTTGCGCAGCACGCCGTGACAGCCGGCGCAGCGCTCGAAATAGACCTGCCGACCCTTGTCGAACTCGGCCTTGGTCATGGCCGGCGCCTTGGGATTGATGTTCTGGTGCATGTCTTCCTGCGCCAGCGGCGAACCACCGGCCTGATAGCGGATTTCCGCTTCAGTAACCGGGGCGCGCCCCGGCTGGGTGGGTTGTGCGAACACGTTCGAGACCGCCATCGGCAAGGCTGCCGTGGCGAGCACGAGTGCCAGCATTGCGGACTTCCGGGATTTCATGTTGGTTCTCCTCGGGTTGATGATCATGATTCATGCCTTTAAAGACTGCGTTCGAATCGATTTTTTGTGGTTGCAGTATGCAGATAGGGGCAAATCTACTGTTTGATGAGAATCAAGCCTTTCCCGATTCGCCAGCCTGGGATTTTTCAGCTCGCCAAATCAGGATTTCGAAATGTCCGTCGTCGGTCGCGACAGTGCTGTAGGCGTATCCGCCTTCCTGCAACATGCCGTACAGCGGCAGCGGCTCGCGATGAATGCGCACCGTGAGCGGCGTGTCGGCTCGCGGCAGCTCTTCGAGGATGCGGAACATCGGAGCGGGCGGTTCGAGGCCAGACACGTCGATGAAGCGTCCCTTTCGTTCCACCGGCGCGAGCGACGCGCTGCGCCGGCGCAGCTGTTCGATGACCTCGGCCGACAGCGCCGCGGAGCGCCCAAGCAGCGACGCCTCATCCTCCATGTGCTGCACGAGCTGCTCGCGCAGCTGGGCAAGGATATCGAGCCAGCCCTGCGGATCGTGCGCCGGCGATGAAACAGCCAGCAACGTCGCCAGGTTGCTCACGCCGGCATGCTCGGAACGCATGCGGGCCACCTCCGCGCCATGGCGATCCTGCGCCGCCGCGCCGTCGAGAATGACGGGAAAGATCTGTTCTTCCTCGAAGCGGATATGCCTGGTCAGCAGTTCGTTGAGCGCCACGGCGTGATTCACGCACTGCGACCAGTCCTGGCGAATCACGTCCGCATCAAGCGTATCCACCAGATCGCTACAGCGTCCGTAATGCTGGCGCAGCATGTCGTCGAGGCCGGGAGGGAGCATGTTTATCGTGTGTGGCGTGCGTGACTCGGATGGCTTCATTGTCCGAGTACGTTGGCGTCCGGCTCCTTGATGCATCTCAAGTCATCTGAAACGCAACCCCGATCGCCCGGCCGGGCCGTTCTGTCGTTACCGTTCTGTCGTTACCGTGCTTCCGTCACCACCATTGCCTCAGCGATGCGCGGGGGTCATCGACGGTGGTTCGTTGCCGGCAACCACTCCGGCCGTCACGCTCAGCAGCAATGCCGCGTTCAGATTGTGGAGCAGCACCGCCCACAGCGGCGACGGCATGAGCGAGGCCGTGACACCCAGCAGGCCTTGCGCCACCAGCAGGACCAGCAGCAACCTGCCGCTACGCGCCCACGGCGCACCGACACGCAACAGACGCACCGCGCAGGCGACAACGGCAATGGCGGTGAGCACCGCACCGGCGCGATGGGCCACGATCAATGTCTGCAGCGCCGGATGATCCGCGGCCATGGCGACATCGGCAAAGGGATTGAACACCGACCCGTCGATACCGGACACAGTCCCGCAACCGGCAAACCCGCGGCAGGCCAGCGCAGCATGCCTCGCACCGATGAAACCACCTAGCGCAATCTGCACCAGCAGCAGCAGTCCGGCCAGCCAGCCCGACAGCACTTCACCACGCGCCAGGATTCCATTGCCGCTTGCCGTGGACGGCGCCGCCTTCAAGCGCCGCCACAGCGCAAACAGCAGCGCGGCCATCAGCATGCCGCCAAGCAGATTGCCGAGCAGCACCGCCGGGAGGGCGGACGGTGTGAAGCGCCCCAGCCAGGCCAGGAATCCCGCCAGCACCACTGCCAGAACCGCCATCAGCCGCGTCTGGATACCGCCCAGGCCCTCCCAGCCCATCAGCAGAATGACCATGAGCAGGATGGATACGACGCTGGCCGAAACGCGATGCAACCCGCGCACCACGGCGCTTCCCGCGGGCGAAGGCGCATCAGGCACCGCTACGGCGCCGGGCTGCGCCTGTGGGACAACGATGCTGGCGTAACAATCCGGCCACCCGGCGCAGCCCAGTCCGGATTGCGCCAATCTGAGATAGGCGCTGCATGCCACGATCACCAGCACCAGCAGCGCACTGGCCAGCACCAGACGGCGCAACCCGATGCGGCTCATGCCTTGACTCCCACGGCCGCGTGACGCTCATCGCCGCGCATGGCGCGCAGCACGATCACCAGAAATATGAATCCGCCAATGATGGCGATCAGGCCGCCCAATCCCATCAGCCCCATGCCGGCCACTTCCTGTGCGGTTCGCAGTACCTGATCGCTGCCGGCCACCTTGCGCTGCACCCCGTAGCCGCCCGACCACACCAGGCCGATGATATGCAGCAGTTGTCCGCCGCCGTAAATCCACGGCTGCGCGTTGGACCAGCGCCCCTCGACCGCACGAAACCCCAGGCCAGGCAGCAACGCATACACGACGCCCATCAGGGCGAGCGTGATGCCGACGATCGACCCGTGATAGTGCGCCGGAATGCGCACGTCACTGCCGTTGATGGTGAATCCGATCAGTCCGCCGGCCGCGAACAGCAGCATCGACGACAACAGCGCGGCCCGCAGCGGCCGCTGCGCGCCGGCCGCGGAGCGTGAGCGCGCCACGCCCAGCAGCACGGCAAGGCCCATGGGCAGGATGGCCAAACCGCCGCCAAAGCGCATCAGCCAGGTGAGCATGCGGGTATGTTCCGCGGAGATGATCGTCCATGACAGGTAGATCAGCGGCGTGATGAACACCGCCACCAGCCCGACGGCAAACATCATCACGGCGATGCGCGGCGTCAGCGGCAGACGCACGCCTGACAGCGTGGCGATCCACAGCCACGACACCAGCATCAGCAGCGTCCAGGTGAACTGCAGCACGTGACCGGGCCCCCAGAACAGCAGTTCGTAATACGGCTTGCCGGACAGGACGTCGGGAACGCCCAGCCACGACCACCCCAGCGCCAGCACCGCCACTGCGCCGGAGACGGCGGCGGCATTCAGTCCGAAACGCAGCGCGCCGGCGCCGGCCAGGTCGCTGCCGATCCGTGACGTCGCGACCATGCCACGCACGGTCAGGAGCGCAAAGCCCGTGCCAAGAATGAGCAGACCGTACAGGAACGCCCAGTTGTCGAGCACCGGCACATAGTTGCTCATGATGGGGATGGAGTGTCCGACGAACGGCGCCACACACATGAATACAGTGCCCGCCGCCGCAAAGAGCAGCGCCACCCAACCCAGTCCCATCCAGCGCTCGCTGCCATTGACCGTCCACAACACCCCGGCCAGTGCCACGAACCACACCAGCACCGACAGGTCGACATGCACCACCAGCGAAACATGGAACAGGTCGGCGACCGGGATCAACTGCTGCACGTAGGGCGTTCGGGCCATCACCAGGAGAATGGAAAA
>CANIIN010000131.1 GCA_947467405.1 Betaproteobacteria bacterium
ATTGACTGCTGTGGCATCAGAAGTGTGGCCTTGAAGAAATATCTTGACGAGCAAGATTGGGAGAGCAGTTTGCTGCCGCCATCATCGTTTCGATGCAGCCGGCTCGATGAACCCGGTCACGTCAAGCTGCCAGGCCGTCATGCTCGGCATTTTGCGTGGCGTCGCCAGCACACGCATGCGGCCGACGTTGAGGTCGCGCAGAATCTGTGCACCGATGCCGGTGGTGAGCAATTCGGAACGAGAGTGCGATTTCTGCCGTGGCGCCTCGGCGACACGATCCAGCAACTGGGCGGTCGTCTCGCCGCAATTGATGAACACCATCACGCCCTTGCCCTCCTGGGCGATACGCTGCAGGGACTGGTTCACGCTCCAGGTGTGCGCCTCGGAGCCCGCGTCGAGCAGATCGACCACGGACAACGGCGCATGCACGCGCACCAGGGTTTCCGAACCCGGCTCGATGTCACCGCGCACCAGTGCCAGATGGGCTTCGCTGGACAGCTTTTCGAGGTAGGCGATGAGGCGGAACGGTCCGTACGGGGTTTCGATAGTGCGCTCGGTCACCCGACGGATGAGGGACTCGCTGCGGCTGCGCTCACGAATCACGTCGGCAATGGTGCCGATCTTGAGATTGTGTTCCTTGGCGAATTCGATCAGATCCGGCAAACGCGCCATGGTGCCATCGTCCTTGAGGATCTCGCAGATCACCGACGCCGGCTCCACCCCTGCCATGGCGGCAACGTCACAGCCCGCCTCGGTATGTCCGGCACGAACCAGCACGCCGCCCTTCTGTGCCTTGAGCGGAAAGATGTGTCCCGGTTGAACGATGTCGTCCACCTTGGCGCCGGGAGCTACCGCGGCCTGAATGGTACGCGCGCGGTCCTGCGCCGAAATGCCGGTGGTCACGCCGGTGGCGGCCTCGATCGATACGGTGAAGTTGGTGCCCATGGAAGCACGGTTGTCGCGCACCATGAGGGGCAGATTGAGCTGTTCGCAGCGTGCTTCGGTCAGGGTCAGGCAGATAAGCCCACGGCCATAGCGCGCCATGAAATTGACAGCTTCCGGCGTCACGAACTGCGCCGCCATGACGAGATCGCCCTCGTTTTCGCGGTCCTCTTCATCGACCAGAATGACCATGCGGCCCGCCTTGATGTCGGCAATGATCTCTGCAGTGGAGCTGATGGCGCTCATGAGGCGTATCCGATTCTGATGTTGGACTCGACCACGCGCAACACATGTTCGTGGTCAATGCGATGGCCGTGCCGTGACGCGTGAAGCGTTGATTTTAACAGGTAGCCGGGGTCACCCCGGGTTTCACTTGCAGGACGCACAGTCGGGATGGCCTAGCGGGAAATTGCCACCTCAACGGCACTTGAATTCAGGCCAGCCGACGTCCGTCAAAGGCACTGTTTACGCACCAGATCAGCGATGAATTCCTCGCATAATTCGAGTTGTGAACCAGCAACGAATTCATCCGGCTTGTGCGCCTGCTCGATGAATCCCGGACCGCAGACCACAGTAGGAATGCCGATGCCGTGAAACAAACCGCCCTCGGTGCCGAAGCTGACCTTGCCTCCACCTCCCTTGACAAGGCAGCCGCAAACTCCGCGCAGGGCGCGAAAGAACGGCGTTTCGTCCGCACCGCCCAGGCTGGGATAGGTGGTGAGCGGCAACCAGCGGATATCAGCCTGGGGATGAACTTCACGCATGGCGGGCAACAGTTCCCGGTCTGCAAAATCACGTAATTCGGAGAGCAGATCGTCCGCGTTGACGCCGGGCAGGTTGCGGAACTCGAATCCGAAGCGACAGGTCTTGGGCACGACATTCAGTGCGATGCCCCCCTCGATGGTGCCGGTATGCACGGTTGTGTAGGGGGGATCAAAGGCATTGTCGAACGGCCCTTCCAGCCGCAATCGGGCACCGATCCGACGCAGCCTCGCAATGATCTCCGCCGCGATCTCGATGGCGTTGACGCCCTTGTGCGTCAGTGCGGAGTGCGCCTCCAGGCCAGTCACCTCGCAGGTCATTGCCAGTTTGCCCTTGTGCGCCACCACGACTTCCATGCCGGTCGGCTCTCCGACCACGCAGGTCTGTGGTCTCACCGGCATGGCCGAGAGATGCTCGACGAGCCGCTGAGCGCCCAGCATGCCGAGCTCTTCATCGTATGAAAATGCAAGATGTACCGGACGGCGCAACGGCATCGCCTTGAGTGCGGGCACTGCAGCCAGAGCAACCGCTATGAAGCCCTTCATGTCGGCAGTACCGCGCCCGAAGAACCGGCCGTCGCGTGCGGTCAATTCAAAGGGGTCGCCAGACCAGTCCTGCCCATCAACTGGAACGCAGTCGGTGTGACCGGACAACATGATCCCACCGATATCCTCCGGGCCGATGGTGGCATAAAGGTTCGCCTTGGCACCGACCCCGTCACCGACCAGACTCGACGACACACCATGCCAGTCGAGGTAGTCACGCACCCATTCGATGAGCGCAAGGTTGGAGCTGCGGCTCGTAGTGTCGAAACCGACCAGATTGCCGAGGATTTCGACAGTACTGAAATTCATGCGTCGTCTCCGTCGAGCGATTGGGGAAGAGAAGCGACCGGGAGCAGCGGCTGGCGCCAGCCAACCGCTTCAGACAACACGATTATAGGCTGTCACATACGCGACGGTGAAGCTACGCGATCGTGACGCGAAATCGCAATGAATAGTCGATGAAAATAGGAACGGGGCACTCCACTGGAGCGCCCCGCCAAACCCTTCGTTGCGACACGGTGCGAATCCGATTCGCGCCGTGTGACCAGTCCGACTTAAACCGCTGCAGCGGAAGCTGTCGTGTCCTTGACGATGATTTTCTCGCGAATACGGGCCGACTTTCCGGAACGACCGCGCATGTAATAGAGCTTGGCGCGACGCACGGCGCCCTTGCGCTTGACTTCAATCGAGGCGATCAGAGGGGAGTAGGTCTGGAAAGTCCGCTCAACACCCTCACCCGAGGAAATCTTGCGCACGGTGAATGCCGAATTCAGACCGCGGTTGCGCTTGGCGATGACCACGCCTTCGTAAGCCTGGACGCGCTTGCGCTCGCCT
Organism: Betaproteobacteria bacterium; assembly: GCA_947467405.1. Taxonomy (GTDB): domain Bacteria; phylum Pseudomonadota; class Gammaproteobacteria; order Burkholderiales; family SG8-39; genus CAIYPG01. Next base: position 3,084 of record CANIIN010000131.1, read on the forward strand.
TCAACCACGTTGACGCTGACGATCACGGTGTCGCCTGGGGCAAAAACGGGAATCTTCTTGCCGAGGCGCGCAATTTCTTCCTGCTCGATGGTTTCGATGATGTTCATTTTTCTACTCCTTCAATCAAACTCTTCTGTCGCGCCTTCGCGCGGCTCGCCGTTCCAGGGCCTCCAGCGGAGTCCGGTTTGGCAACCGGCCCCTCTTGGTCAGGACCGAGATTACTTTCCCGACCGCGAAGGCCCAACCTGTTCACGCCGGAATTCATCCAGCAGCTTCAATTCATCAGCGCTCGTCCCGCGCTGCTCCAGCAACTCCGGACGACGGAGCCACGTCCTGCCCAGCGCCTGCTTCAGGCGCCAGCGTTCAATCTGCGCATGGTGCCCTGAGGTCAGTACCGCCGGCACTGCTTCCGCGCCCCACACTTCCGGCCGCGTGTAGTGCGGACAATCCAGAAGGCCTTCGCTCCTGGCGAAAGAATCCTGCACCGCCGACTGCTCGTCGCCGAGAACACCCGGCAACTGCCTGACAACCGCATCGATCAGAACCATCGCGGCAAGTTCGCCGCCGGACAGCACGTAATCTCCAATCGACAATTCCAAATCAACGTGGCGATCAACCAGCCTTTCGTCGATGCCTTCATATCGACCACACAACAAAATCAGTCTCGGCTCTTCCACCAGCGCCTTCACGCCCACATGGCTCAGCACTCTGCCCTGTGGCGAAAGGTGAACGACTTTCGCCTGCCCCATTGCCGCGCCCTTTGCCGCGACAATGGCCTGCTCAAGCGGTTCTGCCATCATCACCATTCCCGGACCGCCACCAAAAGGCCGGTCGTCAATGGTGCGGTAATTATCCGTGGCGAACTGGCGCGGATTCCACAACCCCAATTCCCAGATACCCTGCTCACGTGCCCGGCGTGTCACGCCATGCTCCGCCACAGCCGAAAACATTTCGGGAAACAACGTGATGCAGTCAAACCGGATCACGCTTTTCTCACCTGTCCATACCCATCCGCAAACCAACGCGCGCTGCGACTACCAGTCCAGCCCCCAGTCCACGCGGAGCGTTCCGGCACCGAGGTCTATCTCGCGCACGAACTGCTGAACCAGCGGCATCAATTGCTCACCACCATCCGCCTTGGCGATACGCAGCACATCATGCGCACCGTTGGAAAAAAGCCCGGCAACCTTGCCCAGCCGCTCCCCTTGCATATTCATGACTGTCAGGTCGACCAAGTCAGCCTGGTAGTACTCACCTGCCTTGGTCGCCGGCAGCGCCGACCGCAGCACTGCCAGACGCATGCCTCTGTATTCCAGCGCAGCATCTCGATCCGAACAGCCTTCCAGTCGCGCAACAACATTGCCGCTGTGGGACGCACTCTCCACAACCCGGATCAGCTTCCAGGATTCGTCCGGTTCACCCTTGCCGAAATACCAATCGGCAAAGTTTCGCAGACCTTCCGGCGATTCGGTATACGGCTCGATCTTGAGCCAGCCCTTTACACCGAACGGTGCAAGAACTCTCCCAACCGTAATCAGTTTGGACAGAATGTTCGCACCCCGATTTCTTCAACTCCAACCGACGCAGTCACCCTACACCGCTGTCCTGATGAAATCACTACAGGATCACGACCGACTGCACCTGACGATACCGCTCAGACTGCGGCGGGTGCAGCAGCCTTGTACTGCTTGACCAGACGAGCGACTGTGGGCGACATCTGCGCACCTTTGCCCTGCCAGTACGCCAAGCGGTCAGCGGCGACGCGGAATTTTTCGCGGCCTTCAGGGGCCTTGGTATCGAGAAAACCTACGCGCTCGATGAATTTCTTGCCGGCAGGGCTGCGCGAGTCAGCAACCACGACGTTATAAAAGGGCCGCTTGGAAGCGCCCCCACGGGCTAAACGAATAACGACCATTGGCGGGTCCCGATTTCGAAAAAGACGATGATTTTACGTGAACTTAGGGCACTTCAGCAAGTAGGGATTTGCAATAGCTCGCGAATCACGCCGCACAGCCTGTGTCCGATGTCAACGCAGCAACGTGGAGCAAAACTACTCAAATCCCGATGCCGGGATTAAATTTTAATGAATTGATTTTATTAAATAAAATAACTTTATACAGCAGCAAACACCAATCCCCGCTAGCGCATGCCGGGCATCATGCCCTTCATTCCGCGCATCATGCGGGCCAGTCCACCCTTTTGCATGCTCTTCATCATGGTCCGCATCTGGTCGAACTGGTTCAGGAGGCGGTTGACTTCCTGGACCGTGGTTCCCGCGCCAGTGGCGATACGCCGCTTCCTGGAGGCCTTGATCAGCTCCGGATGGACACGCTCATGAGGCGTCATGGAACAGATGATTCCCTCCAGTCGACGGATCTGCTGGTCACCCAGTTGGGGATTAGCCGCAGCCTGCGCAAACTGCGCGGGCAACTTGTCCAGCAACGCCGATACGCCCCCCATCTTCTTCATCTGCACGATCTGCTGCCGAAAATCCTCCAGGTCGAATCCTTTGCCCTTCTTGAACTTCTCCGCCATCTTGCGCGCGTCATCGACGTCGATCGACTTGCGCGCCTCCTCGACGAGGGACAGGACATCACCCATGCCCAGAATGCGCGACGCCATGCGCTCCGGATGAAAGGGTTCCAGGCCATTCAGCTTCTCGCCGGTACCGGCAAACTTGATCGGTTTGCCGGTGACATGCCTCACGGAAAGGGCCGCGCCACCACGGGCGTCGCCATCGAGTTTGGTCAGCACAATGCCCGTCAATGGCAGTGAGTCGTTGAACGCTTTCGCCACATTGACCGCGTCCTGACCCTGCATGGAATCGACCACGAAAAGCGTTTCGATCGGGGACACCGCGGCGTGCAACTCGGCAATCTCCTTCATCATCGCCTCATCAACCGCCAGCCGACCCGCGGTATCGACGATCAGCACGTCGTTGTAGTGGGTTCGAGCGAACTCCAGTGCAGCGCGAGCGATATCAACCGGTTTCTGGCCCGGATCGGACGGAAAAAACGCCACTCCAGTTTGCTCGGCCAGCATCTTCAACTGATCAATTGCGGCAGGTCTGTACACGTCGCACGAAACCAGCAGCGGCTTCTTCTTTAGATCGCCGGCGAGCATTTTGGCCAGCTTTCCGGACGTCGTTGTCTTGCCCGAACCCTGCAATCCGGCCATGAGAATGACTGCGGGCGGCGCTACCGCAAAATTGAGCCCGACGCCCTCCCCTCCCATCAGGGCGGTCATCTCCCGGTGCACAACCGCCACAAGTGCTTGCCCAGGAGTGAGGCTGCCGATAACTTCCTGACCCAGCGCCTTTTCCTTGACCGAAGCGATGAAATCGCGCACCACCGGCAAGGCCACGTCAGCCTCCAGGAGAGCCATGCGCACTTCGCGCAACGCGTCCTGCACGTTGGACTCTGTCAGCCGCGCCTCGCCGCGCAGCGTCTTCATCACGCCGGACAGGCGTTGAGTCAGGTTATCGAACATTGGAATTTTCCTGCTTCACGGGTTATGCCACGCCCCCGACGAAGCCGTGCGAAAAATGATGCACATGACGCACGTTGACGGGGTGATAAACTGCAGCGGATGGGAAGCATTTTACTCTACGCACTGACTGCAGCACTGTACGCCGTGCTGGCGGTATATCTATGGAACACGCGCTGGATACAGGGCCGCTCAACAGCCCTGTCTGCAGCCGAACGCGGAACCATGCTGGTTCCCGGCGCACTGCACTCGTACCTTCTTTGGACAGTGCTGTTTGATGCGTCGGAGTTGCATTTCGGATTCGGGCACGCGCTATCCGCAATGTTGTGGCTTGCCGTGACGATCTATTGGCTGGAAAACCTGTTTGTGCGGGTGGAGGGCATGCAGCCGCTTGTGCTCGGCCTGGCCGCGGTCTGCGCCCCGCTTCCGGCCATATTTCCCGGATTCGCCAGCCCCGCCTACGCCAATTCTCTGGAATTCCGCATGCACCTGACACTGGGCATGCTCGCGTACAGCCTGTTTACCCTTGCAGCC
>CANIIN010000132.1 GCA_947467405.1 Betaproteobacteria bacterium
CCTTGAGGGCGTCGATCTCTGCAGCAGACTTGTTGAGGATTTCCCCCAGCACCTCATTGGTATGTTCCCCCAGCACCGGCGGCGGCAGGCGGTACGTTACCGGCGTATCGGACAACCGCAGCGGACTGGCAACAACCGGTATCGAGCCGCCGGCCTTGTGGCCGGGAATATCGACACGCAGTTTGCGCGCCACCACCTGCGGATGCGCAAACACCTGCTTGTAATTGTTGATCGGGCCATGCGGGACGCCGGCTTTTGCCAGTCCGTCCAACCAGTACTCCGAGGTCTGCGTGAGGAAGGTCTTCTGTATCTCGGCGACGACTCGGACACGGCTGTTGTTGCGCAGCGGCACGGTTTGCAATTCAGGATCGGCAGCCAGTTCGGGACGGTTCATGAGCCCGCACAACTTCTGAAATTGCCCATCATTGCCACAAGCAACAATGACATGCCCGTTGGCCGTCTTGAAAACCTGGTACGGCACCATGTTCGGATGCGCGTTGCCCCAACGCTTGGGGATGTTTCCCGACATGAAGTGATCGGCAATCTGGTTGGCGCCAAAGGCCACGATGGTATCGAGCAGCGCGGCATCGATATACTGCCCCTTGCCCGTGATATTGCGTGACTCCAATGCCGCCGTGATCCCGATCGTGGCGTACAGGCCGGTGAGAATGTCGGTCACCGCAATGCCGACCTTGATCGGACCACCGCCGGGACTGTCATCTCGCTCACCAGTGATACTCATCAGTCCGCCTTCGCCCTGGAACACGAAGTCATAGCCGGGACGATCAGCGTATGGACCATTCTGCCCGTAGCCCGTCACGGAGCAGTAAATCAGGCGCGGATTCAACGGTTGCAGATCCTCGTAGCCGAGGCCGTAACGCTTCAGATCGCCGACCTTGTAATTCTCGACCAGCACATCGCACTTGGCCACCATCTCGCGCACCAGTGCCTGGCCCTCCGGCTTCGAAATATCAATGGTGACCGAGCGCTTGTTGCGATTGGTCGACGTGTAATAAGTCGAATCGGTCGTGGCGGCGCCATTGCCGTCAGGAACCCAGGGCGGCCCCCATTGCCGGGTGTCATCGCCCATCCCCGGACGTTCGATCTTGATCACGTCCGCACCAAGGTCGGCGAGATTCTGCGTGCACCATGGACCCGCCAGAACGCGCGTCAGGTCAAGCACGCGGATATGCGATAGGGCTCCTGCCATACTGAATTCTCCTGCTGAGTTGATCGATATTCATTGAATGGCCTGCGGCGCTGGGGAAGCCGGCGCAACGCCAACTTCACCGGGTTGCCAAGGGGCACAGCCCGCAGACGCAGAAGCCCTCAGGACTTCTTCTGGCTCTTCTCCAGGAATCCCTTCAGCAACGCCTGCGTTTCGCTGGTGGCAATAAGACGCGCTCCCTGCTGCCGTTCAACGGCGTAGCCATCGACGCCTGCGACGCCGTACGATTGCACGCAGGCCTTCGCCGCCTGCAGCGAGTGCGGCGGCAAAGCCGCCAGTTTGTCGACGACAGCACGCGCCTGCACCTCGAGTTCAGCACGCGGGACCGACCACTGCACCATGCCAAGTCGCTCCGCCATCTGGCCATCCACCGGCTCGGCGCCGTAAATGATGCGCCCGGCCACGCCACGACCGCACAGCCTGGTCAGCCGCTGAGTTCCGCCTGCGCCAGGGATCAGGCCGATGCCCACTTCCGGCAATCCGAGTTTCGCCTCATTGGCCGCCATGCGCAGATCGCAGGACAGGCACATTTCAAATCCACCGCCCAGTGCCGCGCCATTGATCTCCACAAAGCTGACCTGGGGCAGCGCCTCTATCCGGTTGAACAGGCCCTGAAAACGCTCGACATATTCGCGCATGGCGTCACTGGCATCCGGCGATACCGACCAGCCGTGCATGAGCCCGATGTCGGCACCCGCGGCAAAGACACGCTGACTGCTGCGGATGTGCAGCACGGACCAGTCGTTGCGCTGCTGCAAGGTGTCCAGCACGCCATTGAATGCTGCCAGCAATTTGTCATCGATGGCGTTCACCGGCGGCCGGTTGAGCGTCACTTCGGCGACGCGTCCCCTCATGTTCAGATCGATCATTTCCTGTTTCCCTTCAAGAAAATTGGCCTGGCGGGTCACTCGCGCCAGGCCGGTTTCTGCACGGTCACGTTTCACGCCGGAAGTGCGTCGCCAACGACGCCTCCACACTGCGTCTATTGCATCTGGATATTGGCTTCCTTGATCACCTTGGCCCACTTGGCCGTTTCGCGCGCGACGAAATCCATCGTCTGTTGCGGGGTATTGATGACGGGCACCATGCCCATCTGCAGGTATTTCTCGCGTACCGCGGGCTTGGCCATCGATTCGTTCAGCACGCTGTTGAGCCGCTGAACGACCGGAGCAGCCATGCCGCCCGGTCCGATCAGGATGTTGAACGTTCCCGCTTCGAACCCTGTCAGGCCGGTTTCAGCAACGGTCGGCACATCCGGCAGGCTCGGCGAGCGTTGCGGTGAATACACGGCCACCGGACGCACGCGACCGGACTTGACCTGACTGATGGCACCAGCAACCGATATGGAGCCAAACGGCACCTGCCCCCCCATGATGTCAATCATGGCCGGCCCGTCGCCCTTGTACGGAATCGCCGCGATATTCACGCCAGACATGGAATTGAAGAGTTCCCAGCTCAAATGCGCCGGGCTGCCAGTACCGCCGTGACCATACGAAATCTTTCCCGGGTTCGCCTTGGCCGCATCGATGATCTGCTTGGTCGTGGCGAAGGGCGAACTGATGTTCGACACGATCATCATTTCGACGATCCCGGCGTGGCCGATGAAGGTGAGTTCCTTCTGCGAGAACGGCGGTTTGGGGCCGGCAATGTGGGTCAGCACCGACGGTCCCATCCCGGAAAATCCGATGGTGTAACCATCCGCTGCAGACTTGGCGATCGCCTCGACGCCGATATTGCCGGCCGCGCCGGCGCGGTTTTCCACGACGTACTGCTGCCCCAATGACGTGCTGAGTTCGGAAGCGAGGAGGCGGCCCGCAAGGTCAGTTGAGCCGCCCGGTGGATAGGGAAGAATGAATTTGACCGGCTTGTTCGGATAGGCCTGGGCCTGGGCGTTGTTCAGCCCCAGTGTCAGCGTGGCCGCCGCGGCCAGCGCGGCCAGCGAACAGACGATCTTTGATGTCTTCTTGTCGAGATACTTCATTTCATTCCTCCTTGTTGCAGAATTTTTGGAATCCACGGCACTTCCTGCTCTATGGATACGGTCCTGCCGGGGCATCAGAATATGATCACGCCGCGACCGTTGCCGCCTGCTGCCAGGTCGGCGAAAGCTTTCGGCGCTTCATCAATCGAATAACGTCGGCTGATCAACTCGTCCAGCTTCAGTTTGTGGCCTTTGTAAAGCCCGAGGATGCGCGGAAAATCGACGCGCGGGACGCAGGAGCCGAAATAACTGCCCATGAGCGTCTTCTCCTCGAAGGGAAGCGTCATGGTCCGGATGCTCAAGGTATCCGACGGCGCGGCCACGCCGACCATGACCGCCACGCCGCCACGGCCAAGGCACTTGTAGGCCAGTTCACCGACAGCGCCATAGCCGATGCACTCGAACGCATAATCGGCACCGCCATCGGTCAGCTTCTTGATCGCCTTGGTGTGGTCTTCACCGGCCTTGGTCAGAATGACGTCGGTGGCGCCGAACTGGCGCGCCAGTTCGAGCTTGGATTCGCTCATGTCCACGGCGATGATGCGCATGGCACCCGCCACGGCGCAACCCTGAATGACGTTGAGCCCCACGCCGCCCGCGCCAAAGACTACCGCCGTGGAACCAGGCGTCACTTTCGCGGTGTTCAATGCTGCCCCGACCCCCGTGGTGACGCCGCAGCCCACCAAGGCCGCCCGATCGAGCGGAATCGTGGGGTCGATCTTGACCGCGCTGTTCACCGAAACCGTTGCGTATTCGGACATCACGCCGCAGCCGCACATCACATTCAACGCCTTGCCGGCCGCGTCAGCCGCCGGCGTGGAACCGTCAGCCAGCGTGAAGGACGCCTTGTCACGGTCCACACACAGCACAGCGCGCCCGATCAGGCAGAACCGGCACTTGCCGCACGAGTAGCTGAATGACGAGACGACATGGTCACCCACCGCAAAATCGGCGACATCCTCTCCCACTTCAACCACCACCCCGGCGCCTTCATGGCCTAGCACGATGGGCGCAGGCAAGCCGATTGTTCCGTTGACGACGGACAGATCGCTGTGGCAAACGCCGCAGGCCGCCATCTTGATCATGATTTCACCACGCCGTGGAGATTGAATCATGACTTCCTCGACGACCACGGATTGCCCCGTTTCCCTTAGAACGACTGCCTTGCTTTTGCGAGCCAAGAAACTCTCCCCGAGTGAATTCGACTGGATGTAGTGCCGCAGATGCCATGCAGTGGTACCCAGTGGTACCGGATGGCGCCGACGGATTTTACTCCGTCCCGCTCACTAACCCAAACCAGCCAAACCTTCAGGCGCCCAGCGTCCCCTCCCTTCTACGATGCGGCGGACGGACGGCCCCCAGTCGTCGCGTCCGTTCGAACATCGGAACTGGTGCGACTGACTTCGTGGCGACCTCGCTCCGATATAATGACCCTGCCATTGCACTTCCGGCACCTTCGTCGCCAATCGACGCAGACTGCCTGGCGCGACAGCGGGCCACGGATAATCAAGCAATCGAGATCAAGGAAAACCCCATGAGCGCCAAGCGCCAAGGCGTATACCGCCACCAGGATCTGGTCCGCCTCTTCAATCCCAGGAGCATCGCCATTGTCGGCGTCTCGCCGAATCCGGGACCGTTCGGGTCCAAGACCCTGGCCAATGTGGAACTGGGTGGTTATGCCGGCAAGATCTATCCGATCAATGCCAAGTACGACAGGATTGGTGAGCGAATCTGCTACCCGTCGATCAAGGCGCTACCTGAACCGCCGGACATGGTGGTGATCGCGATACCGCGCGAGTCGGTCGAGGCATCCGTCCTGGACGCGGCGGAAAATGGCGCTGGCGGTATCGTGCTGCTTTCGTCCGGGTATTCCGAAACGGGCAAACCGGAGCGCATCGCGCAACAGGAACGACTGGTGGAGATCGTGCGTGCCAACAGCGTGCGCCTGATCGGGCCGAATTGCATCGGTTTTCTCAACTACGGTATCGACCTTCTGGCGACGTTCACCGAGGTACCCAATGCCGGACGACCGCGTTCCAGCGCCATCGGCGTGGTCAGCCAGTCCGGTGCCTTGGCGCACGCGCTGATGCAGGCGTGCGAGCACGGCGTCTCCTACAGCCACAGCCTCACCTCCGGCAACGCCTGCGACGTCGATGCAGCCGACCAGATCAGTTATCTGGCCGGCGAGCCCACCTGCAGCGCGATCGCCTGCCTTTTCGAGGGCATGTCGACACCGGAACGACTGCTCGAAGCGGCGAACCTGGCGCATGAAGCGGGCAAGCCGCTGATCATTTACAAGATGGCCACGGGCGAACAGGGCGCCGCGGCAGCGATGTCCCACACCGGCTCGCTGGCCGGATCGAACGCTGCCTACAGCGCTGCTTTCCGTCGCGCCGGCGTCATTGAACTGGACAAATTCGAGTCACTGATCGAGACCACCGCCTTCTTTGCCAAGGCACCACGCCCTTCGGCGCCCGGCGTCGCGCTGGTCGCCACCTCGGGCGGCGCCTGCATCATGGCGGCGGACAAGGCCGAACTTCATGGCGTCCCCTTGCCGCAGCCCATGCCGGATACACGGAGAGTGCTGGAAAGCGTCATCCCTGAATTCGGCTCGCCGAAGAATCCCTGTGATGTCACGGCACAGGTGGTCGCATCGCCGGAAGGCCTGTACGCCTGCGCTGACGCGCTGATGAAGGATGACAACTACGCCACGGTGGCGCTGGCACAGCCCTACTCAGCCAGCACGACAGCGGAGCGCGCCAAGGTATTCAGCGACGCGGCAAAGCGTTACAACAAGGTCGCCTGCATGATCTGGTTGACGGAGCATCTGGAGGGCCCTGGAGTCCGTGAAGCGGAAATGGACAGCCACGTCGCGGTATTTCGTTCCGTAGACCGCTGCTTCCAGACGCTGGCCGCCTGGCAGGCGCGCGATAAATGGATGGCCGCATTGCCGCGCCGACTTTCGCGCGTGTCGCCCAAGGCGGCTGCGGCAACGGCTGCCGGGCTCATCGACGCCTCGAAAAACAAGACACTGACTGAACGTGAAGCCAAGGAAGTATTGGCCGCTTACGGCATTCCGGTCGTCGGTGAGAAACTGGTCCAGTCCGCCGATGAAGCTGCCGCCGCCGCCAAAGCGTTGGGCTTCCCCGTAGCGCTGAAGGTCGAATCTCCCGACTTGCCGCACAAGACCGAAGCGGGCGTCATTCGCCTCGGCATGAAGAACGAAGCCGAGGTGAAGGCGGCGTTCGACGCCGTCATGGCCAATGCGCACAAGGTTTCACCCAAGCCGCGCATCAACGGCGTACTGGTGCAACCGATGATCTCTGCCGGCACGGAAATCATGATCGGCGCGCGCATCGATCCCATGTTCGGACCGCTGATCGTGGCGGGGTTGGGCGGCATTCTGGTCGAACTGCTCAAGGACACGTCCGTCGACCTCGCACCGGTGAATCACACCGAAGCGCGCGAGATGCTGTCGCGACTGAAGGGACAATCCATGCTGAGCGGATTTCGCGGCTCGGAGCCGGTGGATGTCGACAAGCTGGCGGACATCATCTGCCGCCTGTCCGAGTTCGCCGACGATCAGAAGGACCGCATTGCCGAACTGGACGTCAACCCGCTGATCTGCTCGGGGGGGCGCATCACCGCCGTCGATGCCCTCATCGTGCGCAAATGACCTTGGCAACGCTGATCAAGCCTGAAAAATAGACATATCAAGACCAGCGTCCCTATGAAGTAGGGGATTCTTGAGGGGGCCGTGCCCCTTTAATCAATATTTTCTATTCAATATATACTCTGCGGTATTGGAAACAGGAGGCAGGACCGACATGGATTTCAATCTCAATGATGAACAACAGATGCTGCGCGACGGTGTCGAGCGCTTTGTC
>CANIIN010000133.1 GCA_947467405.1 Betaproteobacteria bacterium
CGCCTCCACCGGAGGGGGTGCAGCGTCCGGCGTGTCGCGCTTGACGAATACACGCTTCTTCTTGACCTCAACCTGGATCGTCCGCGCCTTGCCGCTGGAATCCGATTTCTTGATGATTTCCGACGTCTGCTTGCGCATCAGCGTGATTTTGTTCTTGGGCTCTGCGGCGCCGTGCACCTTGCGAAGGTAGTCGAGCAGCATGGTCTTGTCCTGTTCGGACAAGGTGTCTTCCGCCACGCGCTTTTCCACGCCTGCGGCGCGCAGCTGCTCGAGCAGTACGGACGGCTGAACCTTCAGTTCGCCGGCAAATTGAGCAACGCTGGTCTGTGCCATTGTTTTCCTGTTACTCCGCGAACCAGTGCGCACGTGCCTTCATGATCAGGCTCTTGGCACGCTCGGTATCGATGGCGGAAATTTCTATGAGGTCGTCCACGGCCAGGTCGGCCAGATCATCACGGGTCTTGATTCCAGCACCCGCCAGCTTGACGGCCAGTTCGCTGTCCATGCCTTCCAGACTGCGCAACTCCGGATCAACACCTTCGGCCTCCTCCTCACTTTTTATCGCCTGGACGATAAGTGCATCGCGAGCCCGGCTGCGCAGTTCGTTGACCGTCGCCTCATCGAATGATTCGATTTCCAGCATTTCATTGATCGGCACATAGGCCACTTCCTCGAGCGTGGAGAAGCCTTCCTGGATCAGGATGTCGGCAACCTCCGCATCAACATCGAGCTTTTCCATGAACAATGTTCGCGTAGCATCGCTTTCAACCCGGGACTTTTCCTGGGATTCAGCCTCGGTCATGAGGTTGATTGTCCAGCCGGTGAGTTCCGATGCAAGGCGTACGTTCTGGCCGCCGCGCCCGATGGCGATGGCCAGATTCTCGTCGTCCACGACAACATCCATGCTGTGTTTTTCTTCGTCGACCAGGATGCTCGACACTTCCGCCGGCGCCAACGCACCGATAACGAATTGCGCCGGGTCCATGGACCACAACACGATGTCTACGCGCTCACCACCAAGTTCCTGCGTCACTGCCTGGACTCTCGATCCACGCATGCCAACGCAGGTTCCAATGGGGTCAATGCGCTGGTCCTTGGTATGGACGGCGATTTTCGCTCGGACGCCGGGGTCCCGAGCCGCAGACTTGATCTCCAGCAGGCCTTCCTCGATTTCCGGCACTTCGAGCCGGAACAGTTCGGCGATGAACTGCGGTGCGGTGCGCGACAGAACCAGTTGCGGCCCACGCAGCGCACGCTCGATGCGCAGCAGGTAAGCCCGAACCCGATCACCCACCCGGATATTTTCCTTCGGAATCATTTGATCCCGAGGCAGGATTGCCTCCACCTTGCCCGCTTCGACGATGACATTGCCGCGCTCGATACGCTTGACAGTCCCCGTCACCAGCTTTTCATTGCGGGCCAGAAAGTCCTGGAGAATCTGCTCACGCTCAGCATCGCGAATGCGCTGCAGAATGACCTGCTTGGCTGCCTGCGCGCCAATGCGGCCGAATTCGATTGCCTCCAGCTGCTCTTCTATATGATCTTCAAGCTGGATATCCGGATACTGCTTCTGAGCCTCGGAAAAGGAGATCTGGTGGGGCGGCGCCTCGACAAGCTCGTCGGGCACGACCTGCCAGCGCCGGAACGACTCGAACTCACCGGTGTCGCGGTCGATAGACACCCGCACCTCAACGTCCTCGTTGAAGCGCTTCTTGGTTGCCGAAGCAATCGCCATCTCAAGCGCGCCAAAGACCGTCTCCTTCTGGACGTTCTTTTCGCGCGCAAGCGCATCTACCAGCAAAAGCAATTCGCGACTCACTTGCAACCTCCTGCTCCTTATATCTTTGGCACCAGGCGGGCACGCTCGATGTTCGACAAGTCCACCGACATCGGCGCACCGTCAACCTCAAGTTCCACCATCTCGCCGGCCAAGCCTCGCAACAGGCCCGCCAGCCGCCTACGGCCACTAACCAGGGCCCGCAGACGAATTTCCACTTCCGATCCTGCGAACCGGGAGAAATCTGCGGGTTTCCGCAATCTCCGATCCAAACCCGGCGACGAAACCTCCAGCCGGTCATAATCAATTCCTTCAACGGGCAAGACCCTCTGCAACTGCCGCGTTACCCGCTCGCAGTCTTCAACGGTAATCCGCCCGTCCGCCCGGCCGTCAGCCTGAACTTCAGGTTTCTTGTCAATAAACAGCCGTAACATCTTTCCACGATTAGCCAATTCGAGGTCACACAACTCATACCCCAGGCCCTCAACCGTGCGTTCCAGCAATTCTTCCAAGGGGTTCATCGCGATGCACCCTACCCCTTCAGCGCTTTCGTTCACGCGACGCATTACATCCCGCGCCACAAATAAAAAATGGGCTGGTCCAGCCCATTCGCATTGCCACCAGAGACCTATCTCGGGCGGAACGAGATCATAGCAAAAAAATGGTTCCGAAACAAGGCTCAGCGACTCTACTCCCGACCTTGAGGCCAGCTTTGGCGACAGAGACGACAATTCAAGCGTCAGCCCCTGCACGGATCAGTTCATCGATATCCTGTTCTTCTAGGGCCATCGAGCGCCCGAGCGCCAACCTGGGAGGCAGGCTGAGTGATCCAAAACGAATCCTGATGAGCCGGCTGACCGTCATCCCGAGCGCCTCGAACATCCGACGAACCTCCCGGTTGCGGCCTTCTCGCAGCGTCACCTCATACCAGCGATTCGATCCCTCACCACCCTTGAATCGCAATTCGTCGAATTTTGCCGGACCATCATCGAGTTGAACGCCGGTTTTGAGCATTCGTTCCTGCTCTCGAGTCAACTCGCCAACAACCCGCACGGCGTACTCACGCTCGATCTGACTGCGGGGATGCATCAGACGATTGGCCAAGTCCCCGGAATCCGTGAATAGCATCAATCCGCTGGTGTTGAAGTCAAGTCGACCAATGGCAATCCATTTCCCCGACTTCAGCCGTGGAAGCCGATCAAATACCGTTGGACGCCCTTCCGGATCACTGGCGGTGACGATTTCTCCGGCCGGCTTGTGGTACATGATGACTTGCGGGGCTTCTGTCGCCGATTGGAACCGCACCGGACGACCGTCCAGCAGAATCCGGTCCCTTGCCGAAACGCGCTGCCCCAGGATGGCTGGCGTGCCATTGACTTCAACGCGCCCTTCCTCGATGAGCGTTTCCATGGCCCGTCTCGATCCCAGGCCAGTACGCGCCAGAACCTTTTGCAGCCTTTCGGATCCATCCGCAGTCACGCTCCCGTCGTGTTGCGGAGCGACGCGCGCATCGCCGGTTTCAGCGCTGGGAGCTTTCCTCTGACTCGAGCCCCGTGCCGTGTTCGTCACCGTGGCGAGTTTCTGTGTCGTCCGCTTCGTCGGCGGGCGAATCGGACTGTTCGGCCGTTTCGATCGCCGGGGTTTCGAGGTCGCCGGCTTCGCCATCCCCGACGTCGGTGTGGCCGTCGTCGGCCTGCTTGTGCTCGATCCTGGCGGCTTGGGCCGGCGCAAAGGGGATTTCTTGTGATGTGAGTTCAAGGTTCTTCGCAATCTCTTCTAGTGCAGGAAGTTCCTGCAGGGTCCGCAGGCTCAGGTCGTCCAGGAAATGGCGGGTCGTCGCATAGAGAGCCGGTCTCCCGGGCACATCGCGGTGCCCTACCACATCGATCCAGCCTCGATCTTCGAGTTTCTTGACCACGTCGGAGGAAACGGTTACCCCGCGAATGTCTTCGATGTCACCTCGGGTGACGGGCTGTCTATAGGCAATGATGGCCAGCGTCTCCATCACGGCCCGCGAATAACGCAACGGCTTTTCAGGGTTCAGTCGATCAAGATACTCCTGAAAGGCGGGACGGGTCTGGAACCGCCAGCCGCTGGCAAGATTGACGAGCTCCACGGCTCGGTCCCTCCACGCGTCCCTCAGTTCATCCAGCAGCCGGCGAACGGTATCGGCGCCGACTTCCTCCGAGAAGAGGCGGCGAAGGTCGCTGATGGATAAGGGTTCCGTGCTGGCCAGCAGCGCGGCTTCCAGGATTGTCTTGACTTCACTCGGACTGAGCATGGGCTAGCTTCACATAAATGGGAGCGAATGGCTCTGATTGCGTCACTTCGACAAGGCTCTCACGCACCAATTCGAGAACGGCGAGAAAGTTCACGACAAGAACAGGAACGCCCTTGGCCGGATCGAACAGGCTGAGAAATTCGGCGAACTGGCCGCCGGCAAGGCGGCGCAGGATAATGCCCATGTATTCACGGACGGACAGTTCGTCCTTGGTGATGTGGTGATGCTGCATCACCTTGGCGCGCACCAGAAGCGTTCTCCACGCCGCAGCCAGATCGTCGGTACTGACCTGCGGCAATCTCTCGGCCAGCGTCTGCTCGATCCAGACCTCGACCGTATCGAAGTCACGTCCTAGTTGCGGCAGTGCGTCCAGCTTGAGTGCAGCCGTCTTCATGTGTTCATACTCGAGCAGTCTGCGTACCAGTTCTGCTCGTGGATCGAGCTCATCTTCCACGATCTTGGGCCGCGGCAGCAGCATGCGCGACTTGATCTCCATCAGCATCGCCGCCATGACCAGATATTCCGCGGCCAGTTCCAGGTTCTTCTTGCGCATGACCTCGACATACACCATGTACTGCTGAGTCAGCTTGGCCATCGGTATGTCGAGAATGTCGACGTTGGCCTTGCGAATGAGGTACAGCAGCAGATCGAGCGGCCCCTCGAAGGTATCGAAGAACACCTCCAGCGCATCGGGCGGAATGTACAGATCCAATGGCAACTCTTTGAGAAGCTCGCCGCGCACCCGGACCACGCCAGGCACCGGATCCGCCACCGGCGTGGGTATGGTCGCCTGGAACGGCAGGTTGTCGTCGATGGCCGTGCCGCCTGCAGAGGTGCTCATGAGTAGGTCAATCCCATCGCGTCACGTACTTCCCGCATCGTTTCCTGCGCCAGTTCGCGTGCCTTTTCGCAACCGTCGGCAACGATGTTCTTGACCAGCGTCGGGTCATCCATGTAGCGCTGCGCCCGCTCCCGTATCGGAGCGAGTTCCGCCAGGACAGCGTCGATCACAGGCTGTTTGCACTCCAGGCAGCCGATGCCGGCCGAGCGACATCCCTGCTGAACCCAGTCGCGCGTCTTGTCGTCGGAATACACCTGGTGGAATTCCCAGACCGGACACTTCTCCGGATTGCCGGGGTCGGTGCGCTTGACTCGCGCCGGATCGGTCGGCATGGTGCGGATCTTCTTCTTCACCGTTTCCGGGTCGTCTCGCAGCGCAACCGTGTTGTTGTAGGACTTGGACATTTTCTGTCCGTCCAGTCCGGGCAGTTTCGAGGCTGCCGTCAGCAGCACGTCCGGCTCCACCAGAATCATGCGTCCGCCGCCTTCGAGGTAGCCAAACAGGCGTTCCTTGTCGCCGGCCGACAGGTTCTGCTGCTCCTCGAGCAGGGCACGTGCTGATTCCAGCGCATTGGCGTCCCCTTGCTCCTGGTAGCGGGTCCGCAGTTCCGCATAAAGTTTGGCCTTCTTGCTCCCCATCTTTTTCGCTGCAGCCTTGGCCTTGTCTTCGAACCCGAGTTCCTTGCCGTAGACATGATTGAAGCGCCGCGCGATCTCGCGCATGAACTCGATGTGCGGAACCTGGTCTTCCCCGACCGGAACGTAGCGCGCCCTGTAGATCAGCACGTCAGCAGCCTGAAGAAGCGGATAGCCCAGAAACCCGTACGTGGACAGATCACGGTCAGTCAGTTTTTCCTGCTGATCCTTGTAGGTCGGCACTCTCTCCAGCCAGCCTAACGGAGTGATCATCGACAGCAGCGTATGGAGTTCCGCATGCTCCGGCACGCGCGACTGAATGAACAGCACGGACTGTGCTGGGTCGATGCCGGCGGCAAGCCAGTCGACCACCATGTCCCATACGTTCTGCTCGATCACTTCCGGCGTCTCGTAATGGGTGGTCAAGGCGTGCCAGTCCGCGACAAAGAAGTAACACGGATACTCGGCCTGGAGTCGAGCCCAGTTCTTGATTGCGCCGTGATAGTGGCCGAGATGGAGCGCACCCGTCGGGCGCATGCCGGAAACTATTCGTTCTTCATACATGAGATGGCAACCAGTTCGTTCAAAGCTGAAACAGCATTTCAATAAGCCTGATCGAGCCCCGCACGGGCGGCATCAGGATCAGTTCCAGAAGGTTTGTCAGGATCAGGACCAGCAAGATCGGGAATCCGTACGGTTCAAGACGCGCAAAGGGCAGCGCGAATTTCAAGGGCAGGAGGCTGACCATGATCCGCCCTCCATCCAGCGGCGGAATCGGCAGAAGGTTCAGAACCATCAATACGACATTGATTTCGACGCCTTTGTCCGCCATCAGAGCCAGAGGATACGAAAAAAAATTCTGCGGCGCCACGATGGACAGTTTCAGCAATGCCCCCCACCCGAGCGCCATGACCAGATTGATCGCCGGGCCGGCCAGCGCCACCCACAACATGTCGGCCTTGGGATTACGCAGCGCGCCATAGTTGACGGGGACCGGCTTTGCCCATCCAAACAGGATGTTGACGCCACCAAGCAGTTTCCCGACCAGCAGAATCGACAGCGGAACAATGATGGTCCCGACCAGATCGATGTGACGAATCGGATTGAGACTGACACGGCCTGCCCGCCAGGCCGTGGTGTCGCCAAAATGCCGCGCCACATACCCATGAGCGGCCTCGTGCAGGGTAATGGCAAAGATTACCGGCAACGCATAGATGGCGATTGTCTGGACGAGGTTGAGTTCCATCAATTTTCTTAGAATCGCCTTGGTCTGACGCTTCCCCGACACATGCCGGGAAAACGCGCCATTTTATCAGAGCGGCCGTACCCGTCCCGGGGGACTTCCCGGGTGACGGCAATGCCGGTTCGACCGGCGACGAACTAGGTATTCACTGAACAAGGGGGCATGCCCCCTTGTATATGGCTCTTTTCGCATTAGTTAGTGACAGGCTCACGTGGTGAGCTAGCGGCTTGCGATAGTGACTCCACCAGCCCGGTGTGTCGGGCCACAGGAGATCAACAATGCGCACTCGGGAACTGAATCGGATGC
>CANIIN010000134.1 GCA_947467405.1 Betaproteobacteria bacterium
CCTGGAGATTGGCTCTGGATCGACGTCTACAGGCTTTTATCCGACCGTCAACGGCGGGTCTTTCCGGTCTCGCCTTGCTTGCTTCACCGTCGTTCGCGGCATGACAAGACTACTCCAGTACGATGCCCGTTTCCCTCATCAACTTGGCGTAGGCGTCGTACTGCCTCGTGATCTTCTGCGCCATGTCCTCGGGCGTGCCGCCCAGAATCAGGCTGCCGATGCGGGTGAAATTCTCCACCACCTTGGGGTCCTTGAGCGCTTCGTTGAGTGCACGATTGAGCGTGTCCACGATCGGCCGCGGCATGTTGGCCGGACCGACGACGCCGCCCCACAGACCGGAGTCGAGGTCGGGATAGCCGGACTCGCGCATGCCGGGCACGCCCGGGATCAGGCTGGAGCGCTCCGGTATGGTCACGGCGATCATGCGGATCTTGCCGTTGCCGCCCAGGCTGGTCACAAAGGGATTCAGCGTCGGATAGAAGGCTGCGTTGAACTGAATGCGTCCCGCCGCGGTTTCGAGCTCCGCCTGCGCTGTGCCCTGGAACGGCACATGCACCATCTTCGTCTTGGTCTCGTTCAGGAACATCTCGGTGATGATGTGGGCGCCGGACCCGACGCCGTAGCTGCCGTAGTTCAACTGGCCCGGCTTGGAGCGGATTTCGTCCACCAGCTCCTTCATGGTGGTGGCCTTGACCTGATCGGCGTTGACCGTGAAGACCAGCGTTGCCACGTTCATCAGTCCGACCGGCGTGAAATCCCGTCGGATATCGACCTGCGCGTCCTTCACCAGCGACTTCATGGTGACGGTGTTGGATGCCGCGTACAGGGTGTAGCCGTCGGCAGGTTGCGCCTTGACGTACAGCGATGCCACCATCGATCCGCCACCGGGTCTGGCGTCCACCAGCACCGTTTGCCCCAGCACCCGGCTCATGGCATCAGCCACCGGTCGATAGGAGAGTTCCGTGCCGCTGCCGGCCGGAAAGGCCAGCACCATGCGCATCGGTTTGCTCGGGAAGCTCTGTGCGCTTGCCGATGCGGCGATGCCGGCCAGCAGGCCGGCGCCCAGCACCATGCTTGCGCCACGCTTCACGAGATTGCCAAGTGTTGATGTCATCGGGTGCCTCCGTTGATTGATGCGTGCGATGCAGGCCATTGCCCATCGCTTCATTGACCCTGATTCGTGTGGTCACGCTGTCGCATCAATCAGCCGGCGACAGCGTGAGCCTCGACATCATTCCAGCGAGATGCCCGTCTCCCTGATCAGCTTGGCATAGGCGTCGTACTCGATCTGGATGCGGCGTGCCATGTCTTCCGGGGTGCCGCCCAGCGGGTTGGTGCCGATGCGGTTGAAGTTCTCGGCGACCTTGGGGTCCCTGAGCGCTTCGTTGATGGCGCTATTGAGCATATCGACGATCGGGCGCGGCATGCCCGCTGGACCGACCATGCCGCCCCACAGGCCGTAATCCATGTCGGGGTAGCCGGATTCCTTCATGCCGGGTACGCCGGGAATCAGCCTGGACCGTTCTGCCATGGAGATGGCGATCATGCGCAGCTTGCCGCTGCCGCCGAGGCTGGCGACATGCGCCGTCAGCGTCGGGTAGAGCGTCGGGTTGACCTGGATGCGGCCCGCGGCCGTTTCCAGCGACGCCTGCGCCGTGCCCTGGAAAGGCACGTGCACCATCTTCACCTTGTTCTCGTTTAGCATCAGTTCCATGAACATGTTCGCGCCGGAGCCGATGCCGTAGCTGCCGTAGTTCAATTGACCGGGTTTGGCGCGGGCTTCTTCCATGAGCTCCTTGAACGTGGTGGCCTTCACCTGCTCGGTATTGACTGCGATCACCAGCGGCGCAATCGAGGTCAGCGAGATCGGCGTGTAGTCCTTGCGCACATCGACCTGCGCATTCTTCACCAGCGATCGCACCGTCAGGGTGTTCGATGCCATCACCATGGTGTAACCGTCCGGCGGTTGCGCCTTGACGAACAGCGAACCCACCATGCTGCCGCCACCCGGACGGGAATCCAGCAGCACCGGCTGGCCGAGGATTTTGGTCATGGATTCCGCCACCGGACGGAAGGTGATCTCGGTGGCGCTGCCGGCGGGGAAGGGCAGCACCATGCGGATCGGCTTGTTCGGAAAGCCCTGCGCCGCGACCGGCGCGGCCATGCCTGCCAGAAGCGCGGTGCCCAACGCCGCGCGGGCGAGCAGGCTTGCCGTGGTGCGCAGCGGTGCGCGGTGCTGCATGAACGGGCTGAATGCTGATTTCATCTTGACTCCTCCTTGGGGTATTCCTGATCTGATGCCTGCAACTACGAACTTCGAAACTGCCTGCGGTCACTTCATCGTGTTTGCGCCGCCTAGCTGCTGGCGGCACTCACCTTGCAGACCACCTGCTCCCAGGTCTGCTCGGGCGAGGTCATCACTTCGACGACGGTCACTTCGTTGGATGCCATCGCGTCGCTCAGGGCGGCGCGCAAGTGTGCAGGATTTTCCACGCGCACGCCACGGCAGCCGATGGCGCGGGCAATGGCCGCGTAGTCGTAGCGGCCGAGATGTGAAGCGATGCGCCGCTCGCCCTGCACATGCGCCACCCAGCCGAGCATGGCGTTGTTCATCACCACCACGGTGATCGGCAGCTTTTCCTCCAGCGCGGTCATCAGTCCACTGAGCGACATGGCAAACCCGCCATCGCCGCACACCGCCACGACAGGCAGATCGGGTCGCGCCAGCTTCACGCCCAGCGCCGCCGGAACGGCATAGCCCATGCCGCCGGTGGAACCCGGCTGGAAGTAACTGTTGACCGATTGGCTGCGGAAGTGGTGCACCATGAAAATGCGGTTCTCGCCGGCATCCGACGTCACCAGCGCGTTGGCGGGCAGTGCGGCGCCGAGTTCCCTGATCAGGCGCTGCGGCAGGATGGGCACGGCGTCCGATGCGGATTCGGCGGACTCGAAGAACCCCCGCTTCGCCGCGCTTTGCACCCGCGCGGCACCGTCGGCAGCGGACATCGATTTCTTCTTCAACCGCGCCGCGAGTTCCTTCATCACCGTGCCGGCGTCGCCAATCAGTCCGCAATGCACCGGATGCGTCCAGCCGACATTGCGCGGCTCGATGTCGATCTGGATCAGCGTCTGCCGGTGCACGTCGAGCAGTCCGGGATGCTGCCGGAGGGTGTCGCCGGGGGCGAGGCGCGTGCCGACAGCGAGCACGACATCGGCTTCGCCCAGCACCGCAGCGGCGGCTTCGAGCCCGTAGTCGCCAACCACGCCGGCAGATAACGCATTCGTCTCGGCCATCACGCTCTTGCCGGCGCTGGTGCTGACCACCGGCGCGGACAGGGTCTGCGCCAGTTCGAGCAGGGCGTCGGTGCCGCCGTTGAAGCGCACGCCGTTGCCGGCAATGATGGTCGGCCGCTTGGCCGCGGCGAGCAGTTCCACCGCGCGCGCCAGCGAGGCTTCGTCGGCCTGGCGCAGGTCGGGCACCAGATAGCCGGCGCTGGCATGCAATGCCGGCCGTGACGCCGGACCGACCTTGCCCTTCAATGCGCCGCCGTAATAGACCACGCACACCGGTCCCGGGCTGCCCACGGTGGCGTGCTTGATGGCCAGTTGCGTGAGCTGCACGGCCTGGATCGGATCGTGCGCCTCCATGACCTCCTTCATGAAACCGCGGAAGGCCAGATGCGAATCCCAATTGCCGTAGTGGCCGGTGCCGGTCTGGGTCGGGGAATGGTGCGACCAGGGAATCTTGTCGCTGAGATCGGTGAGATAGATCACCGGTGACGAACCAGTCAGCGCTTCGATGGCGCCCAGCGCTGCGTTGGACAGCAGCCACACGCCCTGCGCCAGCACCACGGCGGGACGACCCGTCCTGCGACCATAGGCTTCGGCCATGATGCCGGCGGAGACTTCGTCGCGAACCAGCACCGTGCGGATGGTTTTTTGGCGGTCGTACAGCGCATCGAAGATATGCATGACGTCGCCGCCCGGCATGCCGATGACGAAATCGATGCCGGCCTGCTCCAGCACATCGCAGATCGCCTGCGCGGCGGTCACTTCCGAATCAACAAAAGACATTCACTTCCCCCCTCTGTGTGGTACTGGCCGCGGACATCGACGCATGCCAACGATCGATCGGCAGACGTGGCTGCCGGTCGGTCCGTCAACTTGCGCGACGTGTCCGTCTGTTGTTATCGCTCGTTCAACTCAGCACCCGGCACGCTTGGTCAATCCGTCCTCGCGTTTCAGGTGGGCATTTTCCGACATGGCCATGTTCTCCGCGCCGACCAGGAAGTGATGCGCCTTGCCGGGCTTGGAGAACTTGAACTGCACCGATTGGATCTTGTCCGAATTGCGCTCGATCCAGTCCGCCGCGGCGGTGGAGTCGAAACTCCCGGTGGCCGTGTACACCTGTTTCAGGATCATGATGGTGTCGTAGGCGCTGATGAGTCCGCTGGCGAGTTGTTTCTCGAAGTTCGCGACGCGTGGCTTCAACCAGGCCAGTGTCTTGGGCACCGACGATTCGCCAAGCGGCGTATTGGAACAGTAGGTGGATGACTGGAATACCTGCGCGGTGTAGGGCGACAACTGATCGGCCGGCATGATGGTTGGCAGTGCGCCGGCCTGCGAACCGCCGCCCAGGCCGAGTGCGAGCGGTGCGTTCCAGCCGATCTCCTTCATGCCCTTCATGGTGGTGATGACGTCGATGGGGTAGAGGCCCAGCATCCACAGCATGTCGGGGCTGGAGCGGCGTGCCCGAAGCAGGTGTGGCAGCAGGTCCGGCGTGCGCGGATCGAACGCTTCGGCGCTGGTGATGGTCAATCCGCGCGTCTTGGCCATGCTCTGGGTGATCTCGACCAGATCACGATAGAGCGGCGACGTGTCGGCCAGCAGGGAGACTTTCTTCACCTTGGCGATGTTCAGCGCAAAGTCGATGAAGTTCGCCGCCTGCGCCTCGCCGCCCGATGACAGCGTGGAGAAATGATAGGGCCCGCGCTGTACCGTGGCTTCCTTGGCGCCCGTCGAGCTGAACTGCAGGATCTTGGCTTCGGTGAAGATGGGCATGGCCGCCAGCGTAATGGTGCTGCTGGCTGAACCCAGCACGAAGTGCACCTTGACCGATTGCGCCAGGCGGCGCGCTTCGTTCACGCCCTGGGTGGGGTCGCCGCCGTCATCGCCCACCACCAGTTCAATCGGCTTGCCGAGGATGCCGCCCTTCTCGTTGACGTCCTTGATGGTGGCCTGCAGCGCGGCGATGTACGACGCACCAAGAATCGCGCCGCCACCGGACATCGGTAGCAGGGTTCCGATCTTCAGCGTGTCGGGCAGTTGCGCGAATGCGCCGGAACAGAGCGTCAAACTGAACAAAAGGGCTGATGCCGGTTTTGCAATTTTTCTCATGTCTTCCTCCTCCTGGTGGGACTGCGGGACAACGTCTGCCGTGAGTGTCGTGCTCCTGGATTGATGCGGTGTCGCATGAACGTGTTGCGGATGATGTCCCCTGAAAACGGGGCCAGTCATGGTAGCTCCGTTGGCCGATTCACGTACTTGTCGCCTGCTACTGCCTGAAGATGACCATCCAGCGGGCATCTTCAGGCACTCGCCTCGTCAGCGCATAGCGCTTGCGAAGGCGTCTGGAACGTCCGGCTGCGATGGATGAAGTAAAGTGCCGGGTCGGGCAGGCCGTTGCAACAGGTCGCGCTGTTCAATGCCGACATCGAATACCCCGATTGACCAGAATGGAGAGCGCCAAGCACATGATGGAACTCATTTGTACCGCCATACTCGGCTTCACGCAGTTCGGTCTCCCTGTGGGCCGGGAGCCATTTCATGAGTGATCTCCCACCGTTGCCGGACATTGCCCTCGGGCGTTACCGTCATTACAAGGGCGGGGAGTACGAAGTGATCGGCGTAGCACGTCACAGCGAAAGCCTTGAGCCGATGGTGGTCTACCGCCCGTTGTATAACGACACCGGCCTGTGGGTGCGGCCGCATGCCATGTTCATCGGGCAGATCGAGATTGACGGCGTGCCGCGCCGGCGTTTCGAACCTGTGAAATGATGTCCGCCTGATCCGGGCGGGGGAGCCCTTGCATTGAAGAACGCCATCAATATCGCCGACCTGCGCGAACTGGCGCGCCGGCGTGTGCCGCGCGCCGTGTTCGAGTTGCTCGATTCCGCCAGCGAAGACGGCCGCGTGCTGGCGCTGGGGTTGGCACGCCTGCAGCAATACTCGCTGGTGCCGCGTGTGCTGCGCGGACCGGATCAGCGCGACCAGTCCGCCACGCTGTTCGGGCGCAAATGGTCGGCCAGCTTCGGCATTGCGCCGACCGGAACCGTGGGCATCCTGCGCCGCGATATCGAACTGCATCTGGCGCGTGCGGCGGCGCGGGCCGACATCCCGATGATCATCTCCGGCGCCAGCGCGCTGTGTCACGAGGACGTGATTGCTGCGGCGCCGGGCAACGTCTGGTCGCAGCTCTATACCGCCAATGACCAGAAGATTACCGAAGACCTGATCCATCGCGCCGCCGATGCCGGCGCCGGCGCGCTGGTCTGGACGGTCAGTAATTCCATCACGCCCAAGAACGACCGCCTGATCAGGTCGGGCTACGGCATCCCGCCCACGCTGAGCCTGGCCGACAAGTTGGAGGCGCTGCTGCATCCGGCGTGGATGGTCGAGTACCTGGGCGGCAACATGGCGGGCATGGCTCAGTGGCAAAAATACTCGGATCGCCATGTGGCCGAGAACAAGTCGGCCAGTGCCGACCCGATGGCCGTGCACCGCTTCTACATGTCGCAAAGGAATGCCAAGCAGACCTGGAAGGACGTGGACATGATGCGCCGCCTCTGGAAGGGACCGCTGGTCATCAAGGGCCTGCTGCATGCCGAGGATGCGCTGCGCGCCGCCGAATGCGGCGCCGATGGCGTGATCGTCTCCAACCATGGCGGCTTTGGACTGGATCGTGCGCCGGCCTCCATCGACATGCTGCCCGGCGTGGTCGCCGCAGCCGGCGACAAGATCACCGTGATGTTCGACAGCGGCGTGCGACGCGGTTCGGACATCGTGCTGGCGCGCTGC
>CANIIN010000135.1 GCA_947467405.1 Betaproteobacteria bacterium
CAATGCCAGCCAGCCCAGATGCGGCCGCAGCGCACCGCTGGCGAAGGGCCGCTTGCAGGTCCGTTCCATGGTGCGGTCGAGTTTGTATTCGTAGTACTGGTTGAATGCGCCCGCAGCAGCCGAGGACACCAGCACCGCCAGCGTCAGCACGGCCACCTGCCAGGCCGGCGCGTGACCGGGCGTGATGGCAAATCCCGCCAGCGCGGTGATGGCGATCACGATGCCGATGCGCAGCTTGAAGAGGTTGAAAACGAGTTTGAAGGCTTGGGTCATGTTGTCTCCCGGTGCCGGCCACCGCCGGGAGGGCGAATGGCGCCCTCCCTTTCCGGTTGCTCCTCCCCCTCCCGGGGGACTGTTTCGAAACGAGGTTGGCGAGTCATCACCGTGTCACCTCGTGCTTGTCGAAGGCCGCCGCTGCCGGTCGATGGCGCTTAGGCCAGACCCCACACCGTCGACAGGTACTTCCAGTTGACGAAGTAGTACAGGACGAAGGCCACCAGGAACACCATCGCGAACACGAAGGTGCCGGGTGCCGCAAAGCCCGCCGTCGTACCGTGGCTGGTCAGTGCGCTGGCCACCGGCATCCTGAGGACGCTGCGTTCGTTGCTGTAGGTGCCGACATCGAGCTTCTTGCCCCACAACAGCGAGCCGACCGTGACCAGGACGTACATCCCGCCACCGATAACCGCGATCACGCCAGCAACCGCGAAGGTGGCAATCATCAGGTTAGCCGTACCGGGGAACTCATACGGCAGGCTGGTGCCGGCAAAGGTGATGTCCCAGTGACGGCGTGGCACGCCCAGTGTGCCGGCGCCCATCATGGCGAGGCAGAACAACGCCATGCCGAAACCGAACACATAGGGCTGCCACTTCGCCACGCCCGGCAGGATCATCTCGCGGTTGAACAGGGTCGGAATCAGGAAGTAGGTCAGCGACATGAAGGCCATGGTCGTGCCGATCACCACGGTGGCATGGAAGTGTCCGGGTACGTAGATGGTGTTGTGGATGAGCATGTTCAACTGCTCGGTACCCATCATCACACCCGAAATGCCGCCCAGGAAACCGAAGCCGATCAGCGAAATGAACATGCCCGAGAACACCGGGTTGCCCCACGGTGCCTTGCGCACCCACTCGAACAGGCCGCGTGTGTAGCCTTTCTCGCGCTGCGCCACTTCGATGGCACCGGGAATCGTGAGGCCATGGATCATCGAGGCCAGCACGGCCAGATACATGGCATAGCTGGTGTTGAACACCTTCCACTCCACGCTCAGGCCCGGATCGGACAGCAGGTGGTGCGCGCTGGCCAGTTGCAGGAACAGGATGTAGAGCAGGAAGGCCGTGCGGCTGACCTTCTCCGACATCGGCTTGGCGCCGAACACGATGGCGGCGATGGCATACCAGACCGAGATGTGCGCCGCCACATTGATCTGCTGCGAGGAGTGACCGAACGCCCACCAGATGGTGCGATACATCAGGGGATCGATATGGCTGATGTAGCCTGCCGCCCACAGGAAAGTCGGGATGAGGATGATGGCGCCGGAGGCGATGGTGAAGATGGCGATGATGCAGGCCGTCATGGCGCCGAATACCACCAGCGGAATCGAGCCCTCATAGGTCTTCTCGGCCTTGGCGACCACCAGCGTGCCCAGGAAAATGAAGCAACCGATCAGCGCGCCGACCGCGAACAGGATCAGCCCCAGGTAGAACGACCAGTGTCCCGGCAATGGCACGTAGGAGGTCATCATCACCGTGGATTCGCCTTTGAACACGGTGAAATTGACCGACACCGAACCAATCAGCATCAGGGCGAATGCCACCCACCCCAGCCGTGGCGTCGCCAATCGCGATCGCAACAGCGTGGATGAACAGAAGTACAGGATCGCCATCTCGAAGAAGATGATCCAGAAGATCAGCATGTCGAGTCCATGCGCCGTGAGCAGCATGTAGAAGGTGTCGGCGCCGACCAGGTGGATGGCCTGCCAACGCGTGAGAGCGATGAACAGCGCCAGCACACCGCCGATCAGCAGGAACACGACCGCCACAAAGGCATTGGCCTTGATCAGCAACTCGGCGGAGCGGTGATACTGCAGTCCGGTGCGCGGACAGACTCTGAATTGTTCTGTACTTGTAGCCATATCGGTCCCCTTATTTCACGACGTACAGCTTGCTCACCATCTTGTGGTGGCCGATGCCGCAGAATTCGTTGCAGACGATGGCGTAGGTCCCGACTCGGTTGGGAGTGACCTTCACCACATGCTCATAGCCCGGAATGACCTGGATGTTGATGTTCTCGGGTTGCAGGGAAAAGCCGTGCTGATAGTCCATTGCCGTGAGATGCAGGCGATAGGTCTTGCCGACTTCCAGTTCCAGAATCGGATGCCAGGCCCACAGGCGTGCGATCAGGTAAACGTCCTCGCCTGCGGGCGGATGCACCACCGGGATTTTCTCGTCGGTTTCGGTACGCACCGTGTACTTGTCGATGACGGCCTGCGCCTTCTTGGCAAACATGTCGGGCGTGGTGCGGTAGGTTTCGGTGGACAGGTTCTGCTTTCCGTACACGTGCCAGTACGGCATCATGAAAAACATCACCATGCACCACACAAAGGCAATCAGGATCCAGATCGCCTCCACTCGGTCCAGTGGCTGCTTCCACCACAATCGTTCCCCCGGCGGCAATATCGCGCTCATACGGCTCTCCCCTTGGTTATTTGGTGCGGTCCATTGGCTTGGTTGTTATGTATTCACCGAACAAGGGGGCATGCCCCCTTGTATATCCCCCACTTCAGAGGGAAGCTTTTCGAGGCACGCTGATTTTCTGGACTTGATCAGCGCTTCCTTATTTCGCAATGGGGATGCTGACGATTTCCATGATTCCCCACACGGTGTAGATCAGCGTGGGGACGGCGACGCCCAGAAACAGCAGCAGGAAGGGATTTTCGAGAACCTGCTGCATCGCGGGTATGGGTTCCTCGTCCCCTTCAAGTGGCGAATTGACTTGAGCCATGATCGTGCTCCTCTCGAATACTGTTGGTTTCGGGCGGCGAAACGGTAGACCGGTACGCCATTTGTTGTCCGTGCAACGTAATCTAAAGAGCCGGCGCCGATAAATAATTGATGTCTGCTAAGGAAACGGCAAGCAATGGCGAGGACAAACGAGAATGATCCGCGTAACGACACGGATGCGGCAGCGCACAAGAAGGCAGCACTTGTTCCCTGATGCAAGTCAATTTCAGAACACGTCCCGGCAGGGTATGTTGACGCGTCCCATTTCCAATTTTGGATTCCCGAGAAGTGCTCAAACTCATCCAGTCAACCGGGCAATGGTTCTTCCTGCGCGCTGAAGGCGCATTCAATGTCATCTTCGGCGACCGCAACAACCCGCTTCACTATCTTGGCGCCCTCAGCTACTGGCTGTTCTGGATCGTTCTCGGCAGCGGGCTGTACGTCTACGCGTTTTATGAAACGGGTCTGCTGACGACCTATGCGTCGGTCGAGAGCCTCACTCACAGCCAATGGTTTGCCGGCGGCATCCTGCGCAGTCTGCATCGCTATGCCTCGGACGCCATGGTCCTTGTCATGCTGCTGCACCTGGTGCGTCATTTCACCTTCGACCGTTATCGCGGCTTCCGCGCCTTTTCCTGGATCACCGGCGTCGTGCTGCTGTGGATGGTGTATGCCTCGGGCATCAACGGCTACATGCTGCCCTGGGACCGTCTGGCGCAATTCGTCACCACCGCCACGGCGGAATGGTTCGATTCGCTGCCCATCTTCCATGGCACGCTGGTGCGCAACTTCATCCTGCCGGACAGCATCAGCGACCGCTTTTTCTCGCTGCTGTCTTTTCTGCACATCGGCCTTCCACTTGCCGTGCTGGCCGTGCTGTGGGTGCACACCCAGCGTGTACCGCGCGCGCGAACCATGCCGCCACGACCCATTGCCGTGGCCTCGTTGCTGTCGTTGCTGGTACTGGCCATCGCGATGCCCGTCACCAGCCAGGGGGCTGCCGACTTGAATTCGGTCGCATCGGAAGTCAAGCTCGACTATTTCCTGCTCGCCGTTTACCCGCTCATTTACAGCTGGGGTGCCATGCCCGTCTGGGGCCTGGTAGTCGGACTGACAGTGCTGCTTCTTTTGGCGCCGTGGTTGCCGCCACAACGGGCGGGAAATCAAGGTGCGATGACACTCACCGTTCATCCAGGTAACCGCAGAGTTGCAGTCAGATCCGGCGAGACCATCCTCGATGCCGGGTTACGACAGGGCATTCCCTTGCCCTATGAATGCCGCAATGGTGGCTGCGGACTCTGCAAGGGGCGGCTGCTGAACGGCAAGGTTGAATATGGTGTGTACCACCGCTCGGCACTGAGCGACGCGGAACGTGCCGAGGGAAAGATACTGTTCTGCTGCGCATCACCGCTGGACGACGTGGAAATCGAATATGAAGAAGGTGCCGCCAGCCGCGAACACGCGCCACTGCACAGCGCAAGCGTGGAACACTTCGAACGCGTCGCGCCCGACGTGATGATCCTGCAACTGCGCCTGGCGCAAGGCGAACGCTTCGACTTCCAGGCCGGGCAATTCATCCATATCATTCTCGACAACGGCGAACGCCGCGCCTATTCGTTCGCCACCTGCCCGCCTGCGGCGGAACGCATCGAACTGCACGTGCGTCTGGCGCCAGGCGGGCGATTCACCACTTGGGCGTTCAATGACATGCGTGTCGGCGACCGTGTCAATTTCGAGGGGCCATTGGGTTTTTCGGCCATGCGTGACGGTGACAAACCCATGATCATGGTGGCCGGCGCGACCGGTTTTGCGCCGGTCAAGAGCATGCTCGAGTTCGCGTTCCGCTCGGGCTACCGGCGACCTCTGCATCTTTATTGGGGCGTGCGGCGCTTGCGTGATCTGTACATGGCACAGGTGCCGAAGCAATGGCAGCAGCAACATGCCAACTTCCGTTATGTGCCCGTGCTCTCCGAACCCGAACCGGCCGATGACTGGCAAGGCCGCACCGGACTGGTACACGAGGCGATTCTTGCCGACTTTCCGGATCTTTCCAATTGCGAAATCTATGCCTGCGGTTCCATGAAGATGGTGGAGGTGGCACGCCCGGCTTTCCTTGCACACGGATTGCACGAAGACGCCTGCTTCTCGGATGCCTTTCTGCCGGCTGTCGAATCAGCCCCACGGAATATCGGACGGTAGTCATGTCACCAAGGGAAGCGCTGATCAAGTCCGGAAAATCAGCATGCCTCGAAAAGCTTCCCTCTGAAGTGGGGGATACACAAGGGGCGCATTTTCGAAACTGAGCCCCTTGTTCAGTGAATACCTAGGTTGCTGAAGAACGATTCTTGAGATGTGACGTCACTGGCGGCCCGTGCGCCACATCTGTATGTCAAGTAAAGAGGCTGCATCCCGAGTACCATTTGCAATCCTGGAGGAGAACATCATGACGAGCATTCAACCGCAGAAACTTGACGACGCTTTCCTGTACGGTATTGGGCTAATCGCGGTATCGGCGATGGCCCTGTTCTTCGTGCTGGTGTCGTGGGCCATCGGTGGCACGAACTACAAGGAAACCATTGGCGGGAACGTCGGCATCCTGATCTGCGTGACGGGCATGGCCATCGGCACCCTGCTGGCGCACACGGCGCGCAGGAACCGGCAGTCCTGACCGGCGCGATCCCATGCCTGTGCCTGTCCGCAGGCTGCAGAATCACTCGCACGATCCTTGAAGATGCCCGTCTGGCGGGCATCTTCAAGCAGTATCCCTGCTGGATTCGGCAACTTTCCGCGCGCGTTCGCAATAACTGCCGGCGCCTGCGCCAGAACTCTACGACAGCACTCACGTAGAATGGCGCCTTCGTACCCACCGGTTTCACCACGCGCCGACCATTCCGCGCGGAGTCCGCGCAGAAGGCGCCCATGAAGACCCCCAAGAGATTGCTGCCACTCGTCGAAGAAGGCCTCGTCGACGAAGTCCTGCGCCAGTTGAAAAGCGGCAAGGAAGCGGTCGTCTACGTGGTGCGTTGCGGGGAAGAGATTCGCTGTGCCAAGGTCTACAAGGAGGCCAACCAGCGCAGCTTTCACCAGGCCGCGCAGTACACCGAGGGGCGCAAGGTCAAGAACAGCCGCCGCACACGCGCCATCGAGAAGGGCTCGCGCTACGGCCGCAAGGAACAGGAAGATGCCTGGCAGAGTGCCGAGGTGAACGCCCTGCACCGCCTCGCTGCCGCCGGCGTGCGCGTGCCGAAGCCGCACAACATGCTGGAAGGCGTGCTGCTCATGGAACTGGTGGCCGACGAGAACGGCCACGCCGCGCCGCGACTGATCGATCTGGAACTCACGCCGGAGCAGGCTCGCGAATACCACCGCACGCTGGTCATGGAAGTGGTGCGCATGCTGTGCGCCGGGGTCGTGCACGGCGACCTGTCCGAATACAACGTGCTGGTGGCCGCCGACGGCCCGGTGATCATCGACCTGCCGCAGGCGGTGGATGCCGCCGGCAACAACAGCGCAGCCGACATGCTCAATCGCGACGTCACCAATCTCGCGGTGTGGTTCGGGCGCTTCGCGCCGGAACTGCTGGACACCGATTACGGCCGGGAGATCTGGGCCATCTATGAGACCGGCAAACTGGACAATGATGTGGTGCTGACCGGCCGCTTCGAAGTGAGCGACCAGCCGGCCGACGTGGACGCCGTGATTCGCGAAATCGACGACGTGATCATGGAAGAAGAGGCCCGCCAGCGCTACAAGCAGTCGCTGGCGCAGTAGCCGCCCTCGCTTCGTTCAACAACGCCCCAGATACTTCAGGTGCGATCCGCACCCCGCGCGACAATCCGACGCGCCGAAGTGCGGCACCGGCACCGTCCCGCCGGTCTTCTTGTTCAACGCACATTCGCCGCGCCGCGACCGCACCACCCCGACCACGCTCACGCCCGGCGCTTCGAGCAGGTAGCCGATATGCCAGCGAAGATTCTTGCCGCCCTTCCTGCAATGGCGCGCGATGCGGGCCTCGAAGACACGTTGCGCCGAGCCCGTGTAGACATAGCGCCCGGCCGGAAAG
>CANIIN010000136.1 GCA_947467405.1 Betaproteobacteria bacterium
CGTGGTCGCGCTCAAGAACCACGGCCGCGGCGATCATTTCGCGCAGGATGGTGCCGGAACCCATTAACTGCACCCGGGCGTCGGGCCGTGATTGCAGCAGGTACATACCCTTCAGGATGTCCTGCTCGACGCCCGCCGGCATGGCCGGATGCGCGTAGTTCTCATTCATGACGGTGATGTAATAGAACACGTCCTCCTGCTCGGCGAGCATTCGGCGGCTGCCGTCCTGGACAATGACGGCCAGTTCATAACCGAAGCACGGATCGTAGGCGCGGCAGTTCGGAATCGTCGACGCGATGAGCTGACTGGTACCGTCCTGATGCTGCAGACCCTCGCCTGACAGCGTAGTGCGTCCAGCCGTGCCACCGATCAGGAAGCCGCGCGCGCGCGCGTCGGCCGCCGCCCAGATCAGGTCACCCACGCGCTGGAACCCGAACATCGAGTAATAGATATAAAACGGCAGCAGCGGCTGGCCATGCGTGCTGTAACTGGTGGCCACAGCGACCCAGGACGCCATGGCCCCTGCTTCGGTGATGCCCTCTTCGAGAATCTGGCCGTCGACCGCTTCCTTGTAATAGAGCAGCTCGTCCCGGTCTTCCGGTTGATAGAGCTGCCCGACGGCCGAATAGATGCCGACCTGCCGGAACAGGTTGGCCATGCCGAAGGTGCGCGCCTCATCGGCGACGATAGGCACCACGCGCGGACCGACTTCCTTGTCGCGCAACAACTGACCCAGCATCTGCACCAGGATCATGGTGGTGGACTGCTCCCTCCCGTTGGAGCCCTCCAGCGTCTTTGCGAAGGCGGATAGGGGCGGCACAGGCAGTCTCGGAGCCTGGCTGCTCCTGGCTGGCAGGTAGCCGCCGAGCGTGCGTCGCTGCGCATGCAGGTAGCACATTTCGGGGCTGTCAGCGGGCGGCATGTAAAAGCGCAAGGCTTCGATGGCATCGTCCTGCAAGGGCAGGCCGAAACGGTCGCGAAAGGCTTTCAGGGCATCGGTATCCAGCTTCTTCTGCTGGTGAGAGGTCATCCTGCCCTGACCATCCTGCCCCATGCCGTAGCCCTTCTTGGTTTGCGCAAGGATGACGGTGGGCTGGCCGCGGTGCGACGCGGCGGCATGGTAGGCGGCGTAGATCTTCACCGGATCGTGTCCGCCGCGACGCAGACGGTCGATGTCGTCGTCGGTCATATGCGCGACCAGCTTCTTCAATTCCGGATACTTGTCGAAGAAGTGTTCACGGTTGAAACGGCCATCGGTAGCGGCATAGGTCTGAAACTCGCCGTCGACAGTTTCGTGCAGGCGCTTCAGCAGCACGTTCTCGTCGTCGCGGGCGAACAAAGGATCCCAGTCAGAGCCCCACAGCAGCTTGACCACGTTCCAGCCTGCGCCGGCAAACAACCCTTCGAGTTCCTGCACGATCGATCCGTTGCCGCGCACCGGGCCATCCAGCCGCTGCAGGTTGCAGTTCACGACGAAGATCAGGTTGTCCAGACCTTCGCGCGCCGCCAGCGACAAACCGGCCAGCGCTTCCGGTTCGTCCATTTCGCCGTCGCCGACAAAGGCCCACACCTTGCGACCGGCCGTGTTGAGGATGCCGCGGTCACGCAGGTAGCGCATGTAGCGCGCCTGATAGATCGCATTGATCGGGCCGATGCCCATGGAGCCGGTCGGGAACTGCCAGAAATCCGGCATGAGCCAAGGGTGGCAGTAGGATGACATTCCCTTGCCGCCCACTTCCTGGCGGTAGTTGGCAAGACGCTCCTCATCCAAGCGACCTTCGAGGTAGGCGCGCGCATAGACACCCGGGGCGGAGTGCGGCTGAAAATACACCACGTCACCATCCTGCCCAGCACGGAAAAAATGATTGAAGCCGACTTCAAACAGGTCCGCGGCCGATGCGTAGCTGGCGATGTGCCCGCCCAGCTCGCCATGCGCGCGATTGGCGCGCACCACCATCGCCAGCGCATTCCAGCGGATGATCGACGACAGCCGCTGTTCGATCTCCAGATTGCCGGGGAAAGACTGCTGCTCGGCCAGCGAGACCGTGTTGCAATAGGGCGTGTTGAAGACCGGAGGCAGTTTGACCTTGCTGGCGCGCGCATGCTCCAGCAGCTTGCGCAACAGGAAGGTGGCGCGAACCTGGCCCTCGGCACGGATCACTGCATCAAATGCATCCAGCCATTCGGTGGTCTCGACAGGATCCTCATCCTTCGGAGCCACGCGCCAGAAGGCATCGGTCACGAAGTCGGAAAGATCGGTCATGCTCACAGCCTCCTTTTTCACCTTGGATATGCACCACAGCGGCACGCCTGGCCGATTTCCGACAGCGTACACGTGAAAGGACGGCATTGGGTTCTGTTATCGGCCGATATATCGGCCCCATGAAGCATATAATTCCTATTTTAAAAAAATTTACAGCATAAAATGCCAAAAAATAGCCATACAACCCAATTTGACGAGATCGATTGGCGAATCCTCGATCTTCTCCAGGACAACGCCCGCATGACCAACATCGAGCTCGCTAAGGCGGTCAATCTGTCACCGTCGCCCTGCCTCGCCCGCATGCGCAAACTGGAAGCCAGCGGCGTGATCCGCCGTTACGTGACATTGCTCGACCCGATCACCGCCGGGATGACGGTGAGCGTGTTCATCCATGTCTCGCTGGAAAAGCAGATCGAATCGTCGCTGGAGAATTTCGAGCGCGCCATGAGCGAGCGCCCTGAAGTGATGGAGTGCTACCTGATGACAGGCGATGCCGACTACCTGCTGCGCGTGGTGGTGCCCGATGTGCAGGCCCTCGAGCGCTTCATCGTGCAGTTCCTGTCACGCGTGCGCGGCGTGGGTAACATCCGCTCGAGTTTTGCCTTGAAACAGGTCAAGTACCAGACTGCGCTGCCACTGCCGGAACGACGCCCGGCAGCGGACGGCCACAACAAATCTACACGCCCGGTGGCGAAACGTAGGCAGCGGTAATGCCACCGTCCACCAGCAGCACATGGCCGTTGACGTAGGAACTGGCTTCCGATGCCAGAAAAACGATGGCCCCGGCCATCTCCTGCGGCTCACCCCAGCGGCCGACCGTGGTCCGGTTAGACACCGTCTGCGCAAAACCCGGCTTGGCCAGCAGCGCCGTATTGATCTCGGTCATGAAGTAACCGGGGGCAATGCAGTTGCAGGTGATATTTCGCGAACCGAACTCGCCGGCGATCGACTTGGTCAGCCCGGCGATGGCGTGCTTGCTGGCCACATACGAGGACGTTTTTTCGCGCCCCATCACCGACAGCGCCGAACCGACGTTGATGACACGCCCCCAACCCTGCGCAACCATGGGCTTCAGCGCCTCGCGTGCAAGCACGTAAGTTGAGGTCAGGTTGGTATCGAGCACCCGGTGCCAGTCTTCTTCGGTGGACTCGAGAAAGGGCTTCCAGACATTGATGCCGGCGTTGTTGACCAGGATGTCCAGTCGACCGTGGCGTTTCACCACGTCGGCGATGGCCGCCACGCCGGCCGCCGTGTCCTGCAATTCGAAGGCAATATATTCGGCGTCACCGCCGGCCTTGCGAATCGCAGCGACCGCCTCTTCGAGTTTGGGCACATCGCGTGCTGCCAGAATCACCTTGGCACCGGCCTGCGCGAGGGCATCGGCGATGGCCCTGCCAATCCCGCGTGAGGCGCCGGTCACGACCGCGACCTTGCCTTTCAGTGAAAACATGTCGAGCATGGGTTTCTTTTCTGCCTTTGCATTCATGGCGTCGTCCCTCCTCAGGCAGTGGCTGCAATAGTGAACACTTCGGACAGGCCGCCATCGACCATGAGCACATGACCGTTGACGTACGAACTGGAGTCGGATGCCAGAAAAATCGCTGCACCGCGCATTTCGTCCGGATCGCCCCAGCGGCCTGCAGGGATATTGTCGGTCACCGACTGCACGAATCCGGGACGCGCCTTCAAGCCGTCATTGATCTCGGTCATGAAGTAACCGGGGGCGATGCAGTTTGAGGTGACGCCGAAGCGCCCAAGGTCGGCGGCGATCGAGCGTGTCAGTCCGATGATGCCGTGCTTGCTCGCGGCGTAGGAGGCAGTCTTCGACCGCCCCACCACCCCCAGCACCGACACGATGTTGATGATGCGCCCCTTGCCCTGCGCCTTCATCGGTTTGGCCGCTTCGCGGCACAACAGGTAGTCGGCTGTCAGGTTGGTATCGAGCACGCGGTGAAAATCCTCCGAAGTGGATTCGGTGAATTCACTCCAGGTGATGAGGCCCGCGTCGTTCAGCAGGATGTCGAGACGACCGTGACGTCGCAGGACTTCCGGCACCGCCCCGACGCAACTGGCCTCGTCAGTGAGATCGAATGCCAGAATATCTGCGCTGCCCCCGGCCTTGACGATCAGCGACTGTGTTTCTTCGAGCTTGCCAAGATCCCGGGCTGCGAGAACCACGTGGGCTCCCGCACCTGCCAGGCCCTGCGCCATGGCGCGACCCAGACCACGCGATGCACCGGTGATCAGCGCCGTCTTGCCTTCCAGTGAAAAAATATTCATTGATTCTCTCCTCTTGTCCGTATTCATGTCGCAGCCCACATGGCAGATTGCGATGCAACCGGTCGCCCGCGGCGATCGATGTTCAGCTCATCGGCCCACCCAGTGACTTGCCGCCATCAACGTGCAACACCTGGCCGGTAATGTACTCCGTAGTGGCCGCAGCGAGAAAGCCCACTGCATTGGCAATGTCGGCCGGCTGGCCAAACTTTCCGGTCAACTGAAGCTTGAGCATCTCGGCGCGGCGCTCCGGCGAGACCGAATGAAACATGTCGGTCTCGATAACGCCCGGCGCCACCGCGTTGACGTAGATCCCTTTCGACGCCAGATCAATGGCCATGCCGCGCGTCAGACTCGCGACTGCCCCCTTGGAGGCGATGTAGTGCGCATGATTGCGACCACCGAGATACGAGCGAGAACCGATATTGATGATGCGACTGCCCTCGCCCATGCGACGCGCCGCTTCCTGCGCCACGATGAACAGACCCACCACGTTGACCTCGTAGGTCGAGCGGAAGTCGTCTTCCGTCAGACTGAAGAATTCCTTGTCGGAGAAGATGGCGGCGTTGTTGACCGCCACATCCAGTCGCGGCAGCGTATCGAACAGGGCCGAAACAGCCTTGCGGTCACGAACATCGAGAACGGCCGGGGTCGCCGACAACCCTGCGGCCTGAAGCTTCTGTGCCGACACCCCGATGCTCTGCGCATTGAGGTCGGCCATGATCACATGGCAGCCGTCCCTTGCCAGCCTCTCGGCAATAGCCAAACCGATGCCGCGCGCGGCCCCGCTGACAAAGGCGACGCGCTTTATACCGGGAATAGATGCTTCTGCTGCCATTCAAACCTCCTCCATGCCGAATCCGAATCGCCGGTCACGCCGGCAAGTGCCCTGCTTCAATCGCTCATTTGGCCGCGAGTGTAACACCGTGATTTTTCCATCCTGCAGCCGTCGCCCCTTTATCAGGCCACGGCGACGAACACGGCCGGCTCACGAAATGCCTGAAAACCCGCACCAGATGGACTTCTACAAGCATCGCTCATGGGCTGCTGCCGCGATTTGCCGTTCGCGATAAAGTGTCGGCTCCTGACGAATACCCGCCAGCCCACACGAGAGAAAAGCCAAAGCCATGAAGGAAAGCCAATCCAAGTTTATCGACTTGCGCGGTCTCAAATATCACTGCCGGACCTGGGGCGACAAGGGCGCACCGAAACTGTTCATGCTGCACGGCTTCCAGGACGTGTCCGCCTCCTGGCAATTCACCGTCGATGCGCTGCAACGAGACTGGTTCGTGATCGCGCCGGACTGGCGCGGGTACGGGCTGACGGAATGGACCAAGTCCGACAATTACTGGTCGCTCGATCTGCTTGGCGACCTGGACGCCATCCTCGACGAATTCGAACCCGATCTGCCCGTATTACTGGTGGCGCACAGCATGGGCGCCAACACCGCTGCGTTGTATTCCGGCGCAAAACCCAAGCGCATTCACAAGTTCGTGAATGTGGAAGGCTTCGGCGGACCGCCGTCACGCTCGGAGGAAGCGCCGCGCCGCATCGCCAAGTGGATGCAGCAGTTGGTGCGCGGCGAAGAACAGCGCCCCTACGACGGCTTCGAGGATTTCGCCGAACGCATGATGGCCGAGAATCCGCGCCTTACGCCGGAACGCGCTGCGTTCCTGGTACAGCATTGGGGCCAGCAGGAAGCCGATGGCACCGTCGTGCGCCGCGCCGATCCGGCGCACAAGTTTGTCGCCCCACTGACCATGCGTTTCGAGGAATCAGTAGCCTGCTGGAAAGGCATCACGGCTCCGGTGCTGTGGATCGAGGGACAGGAATCCGGCGCTGCGATCAACGCATCACGCGACCCGGAGCGCTACGAAGCGCGCCTCGCCGCGTTCCAGAATCTCGCCGGCGTGGAGCGAGTCGCCGAAGCAGGACACAATATTCATCACGACCAGCCTGAAGCGCTGGCCGCATTGATCGAAGGATTTGTATAGTCCCCCGACCGCCGCTCCAGAACCGCGCTCAGACCAGGCGGATGCGCATGCCGCAGGCCTGTACAGTGTTGTCCTGCACTTCGAGTCCGGCCGCTTTAGCAGCGGCCAGCGTTGCGTCACGATCGGTGGCCTTCAGATCGATGCCACCCAGAACTTCTCCTTTGCCGTCGGACTGCTTTACGAAGCGCAACGTCGCGTTATCGAGCGCGATTCGCAACTCGCCACCGGCAACCGTACTGACCGGACGGCGCAGGATCGCGCTCCAGCGTGCGGCCAGAACGTCCGGTGTATCCGACTGGAGTTCCGCCGCCACGATATTCGACACGCGGGTGGTGCTGACATGCTGTTTCCAGTCGGGACCGCCGGGGCTCCAGGATCCGTCAAGCTCCGCACCTTTCAGATCGCGATCGATGGAGAGCAGCGTGGCCCCGACATCGCGTGGGTGCAGGTGCAGGGCGAAATAGCCCCTGTCTGGATAACTGGCCTCGTAGGCGATACGCACGCCCACGCTCTTGCAATGCTCAC
>CANIIN010000137.1 GCA_947467405.1 Betaproteobacteria bacterium
CAAAGTCGCCGTTCAGGTGCACCTCTTCCATCTGGCTGATGCCCTTCCACAGCTTGTCGCGCAGGGCACGGATGCGTTCATTGTCGGTGGCCATTTCGGCCTTGGCAATGCGCGCCGCTTCGCCGAAGCCGACGATCTGATGCGTGGGCAACGTCCCCGAACGGAAACCGCGTTCGTGCCCGCCGCCGTGGATCTGCGCTTCGATGCGCACGCGCGGCTTGCGGCGCACGTACAGCGCGCCGATACCCTTGGGGCCGTACATCTTGTGCGCCGTCAGGGTCAGGAGGTCGACCTTGAGCTTCTGCAGGTCGATCTCGATCTTCCCGGCAGCCTGCACCGCGTCGACGTGGAAGATGATGCCCTTCGAACGGCAGATCTCGCCAAGTTCGGCGATCGGCTGGATGACGCCGATTTCGTTGTTCACCATCATGATCGAAGCCAGGATGGTGTCGGGACGGATGGCCGCCTTGAACTTCTCGATGTCCACCAGGCCGCTCGGCTCCGGATCGAGATAGGTCACTTCAAAACCCTGGCGCTCCAGCTCGCGGCAGGTGTCCAGCACGGCCTTGTGCTCGGTCTTCTGCGTGATGAGGTGCTTGCCCTTGGTCTTGTAGAACTGCGCCGCGCCCTTGATGGCGAGGTTGTTGCCTTCGGTCGCGCCCGATGTCCAGACAATTTCACGCGTATCGGCATTGATCAGCGCAGCAACGTGCGCACGCGCTTCCTCAACGGCCTTCTCGGCCTCCCAACCATACGGATGCGAGCGCGAGGCCGGATTGCCGAAATGCTCGGTCAGGTACGGAATCAGCTTCTGCGCCACACGCGGATCGCAGGGCGTGGTGGCCGAGTAGTCGAGGTAGATGGGAAGTTTCATGTCGTTACTTTCTGTCTAGACGCCAAACCGCTCAGACCGGAACCGCCTCATGCTTGTTGCTGCCATCGGCCGGGACCGCGCCGGGACGCTTGTCCTGAATCACAATTTTCTGCGCCTCACGCGCCAGTTGCTTGGCAGCGAGGTCGGCCAGGGATACGGAATGCAGGTATTCGTAGATTTTCTTGTTCAGCGCCGACCACAGGTCGTGCGTCATGCAGCGTCCCTCGTCCAGGCAGTCTTCCTTGCCGCCGCACTGGGTGGCGTCAAGCGGCTCATCGACGGCGATGACGATGTCGGCCACCGACACCTTGTCCAGCGGTCGGGCCAGCGTGTAACCGCCGCCAGGACCGCGCACGCTGTCCACGAGATTGTGCCGGCGCAGGCGACCGAACAGCTGC
Source organism: Betaproteobacteria bacterium (assembly GCA_947467405.1). Classification (GTDB taxonomy): domain Bacteria; phylum Pseudomonadota; class Gammaproteobacteria; order Burkholderiales; family SG8-39; genus CAIYPG01. The sequence continues at coordinate 1,273 of CANIIN010000137.1, forward strand.
TCCAGATAGGAGAGCGAAATATTCTGGCGCTGGCTGATGCCGGCCAGCGTGACCGGTCTGCCGCCACGGTGCAGTGCAATATCCAGCATGGCGGTGACGGCAAAACGACCCTTGGTGGTCAGCCTCATGTTCGCGCTCCTCAGTACCCGATTAATAGAGTCAAGTATACCAAAGACTGAGTAATCTAATCAACAATTATTTCCCGACCGTCCGAACCCCGCTTGGAACCCCGCTTTGAACCCCGCTTGACCGGATATAACTCTTTATTTTACAACGATTTTACGCTCACTCCAGCGCTCTGCTGACAGGGCGCTATCGCGGTCGGCACGCAGATTGTCGAGCTCGGCGAGAATCGATTCCAGGCGCCTGTCGATATCGACACTGTGGTCCAGCAGACCCTGGATGGCGCCCGATACCGGATCATCGTCCCGCGTAACGGCATAGGCGGAGAACCCCAGCTTCTGCGCCTTCTCTTCGCGCACCTTGTCCTGCTCTTCAAGAATGATGCGCGCCGGAATGCCGACGGCCGTAGCGCCGGCGGGGATGTCCTTCACCACCACGGCGTTCGAACCGATGCGCGCGTCCTTGCCAACCACGATGGGGCCCAGCACCTTGGCGCCGGCGCCAATGACCACGCCGTCTTCCAGCGTGGGATGGCGCTTGCCCTTGCTCCAGGAGGTGCCCCCTAGCGTCACGCCGTGATACAGAGTCACGTCATTGCCGATATGGGCTGTCTCGCCGATCACCACGCCCATGCCGTGATCGATGAAAAAACGCCGCCCGATGGTCGCACCGGGATGGATCTCGATGCCGGTCAGCCAGCGTCCCATATGCGACATGAAACGCCCCAGCCACTTCCAGCCACGTCCCCAGACCCAATGCGAGATGCGGTGCAGCACCAGCGCATGAAAACCCGGATAACAGGTCACCACCTCCCAGGTGCTTCGAGCGGCCGGGTCGCGTTCGAAAACGCTGGCGATGTCTTCCTTGAGGTGGCGGAACATGGATTTGTTTCTGTTGAGGATTCCTGGAAATTATCCTATTTCCGAGTGCTTTTATCAACTATTGAAACCGGCTTTGCTTCAGGCGTCGATTCGAGTGCTTTGGCGGGAGGCATCGGCTCATCCCATAACGTCAGCATGCCGCGCAGGATATTGACCTCCTCCACCTGCAGACCGGCACGTGAGAACAGGCGGCGCATTCTTTCCATCAGGCGGCGCGGATTGCCCGACTGCAGGAAACCGCTCTGGTAAAGGCTGGCCTCCAGATGCGCGAGGAGTCGCTCCACATCTTCATGACGGGCGAATTCGATGCCTGCTGCCTCCATCGAACGGGCGCCGAGCCGGGCTCCATCACGCTCCAGTGCCGCCGTGCGCAACTCGTAGCAAGCCACCTGCACCGACGCCGCCAGATTCAGCGAGGTACTGTCCGGGTCGGTGGAAATGCTGGCCAGCCGATTGCAGCGCATCACCTCTTCGTTGGACAGGCCGTAGGTCTCGTTGCCGAATACCAGTGCGACCTCCGCCGCCTCGACCTCCGCCGACGCGGGCGTGCTCTGCAGCGTCCCGATGGTATCGAGCATCACGCTCGCTGCTTCGCGTGGCGTCAGCGGCGTGTGCGATAACGCACGCGAACGCGCACTGAAAGCCACCTGCAGCACCGTGCCGCGCAAGGCCTCATCGAGCACCGTGCAGACTTCGGCGTTATCCAACACCTCGGTGGCGTTGGCCGCCATGGCCATCGCCTCGGGATCAGGAAAGCGCCGCGGATCAACCAGCACCAGTTTCGACAAGCCCATGGTCTGCATGGCGCGCGCCGCCGCGCCGATATTGCCCGGATGCGAGGGGCGCACCAGCACGACACGAATACGCGACAGTGAATCAATGCATGACATCGAGGTCCGTTCGGTGGCAAATCAGCAGGAACATGGATGAAGAAAAGTTTCCAAAGAGAACGGCTCGTGGAGCGGCACTTCGTTTAGAATCAGGGGGTTCGAATTATCCGCTCTTTTAAATCTTTCGATTTCCCCGGCGTGCCGCCTCGTGCCCGATGCACCGGCATCCAGTCTTTGAACACTTCGCATACCAGAAGGAATGCCTGATGCATCCCATGCTCAATACGGCCATCAAGGCCGCCCGCCGCGCCGGCGCCGTCATCACCCGCGCCTCGCGCGACATCGACATACTGACCGTGTCCAAGAAGCAGCACAATGACTTCGTCACCGAAGTCGACAAGAGCGCCGAAGCCGAAATCATCGAAGTCCTGCACAACGCCTATCCCGACCACGGCATCCTCGCCGAGGAATCGGGCGTCAGCGGCGGCACCAAGTCCGACTTCACCTGGATCATCGATCCGCTGGACGGCACCACCAACTTCATCCATGGCTTCCCGCAGTACGCGGTGTCCATCGCCCTGAAGCACAAGGATCAGATCGAACAGGCCGTGGTGTACGACCCCAACCGCAACGAACTGTTCACCGCCACGCGCGGCAGCGGTGCCTTCATGAACGACCGTCGCCTGCGCGTGTCCAAGCGCATCACACTGGCCGAATCGCTGGTCGCCACCGGTTTTCCGTTCCGCGAGTTCAAGCACATGGACCAGTACCTCGCCATGTTCCGCGACCTCATGATGAAAACCGCCGGCATCCGCCGTCCCGGCGCCGCGGCGCTCGACCTCGCCTGGGTGGCCGCCGGTCGCGTCGATGCGTTTTGGGAAATGGGCCTCTCGCCATGGGACATGGCGGCCGGTGCACTGCTCATCCAGGAAGCCGGCGGCCTCGTCGGCAACTTGCGCGGCGAAGGCGGTTATCTCGACAGCGGCCAGATCGCGGGCGGCAATCCCAAAGTGTTCGTGCAACTGCTGCAGGCCCTCGCACCACACTTGAGCGACGCGCCCAAGGCCTGATCACTCCGCTCCGAACCACCCGCCTTCCACTGCAGCGACCTGCGACCTCATGCGAGCCGGCGCCACAGGTGAACGCAACGAACGGGGAGACCGCGTCGAATGAACCTCATCGGCCTGCTGCGGCGCTGGTTCGGCGACCATGCCGGGCATGAGCGCGTCGCAGCACGCGACGACACCGGTGACAATGGTGACAATGGTGACAATGGTGGCAATGGCGCATCGGGGCCCAACGCACGAAACATCGAGCAGGCCATCACCCTGCACGAAGCCGGCCGCCTCGATGAGGCCGAAGCCCTCTACCAACAGATACTCCAACGCGATCCGCAGCACGCCCAGGCATTGCATCTGATCGGCGTCGCGCGGCATCAGCGCGGCGACCAGCGCGGTGCGCTCGCTTCGATCGACGCGGCCATCGCCGCCAGCCCGCAGACTGCGCTGTTCCATTTCAATCGCGGCAATGTCCTGAACGCAACAGGCGAAGCCCGCTCTGCCATCGAAAGTTTCGAAACCGCCACGCGGCTCGATGCGCACCACATGCCGTCCTGGCTGAATCTTGGCCGCACCTGCATGCAACTCACCGAGCACCCCAGGGCCGCCGAAGCGCTGTGGCAGGCGTTTCATCTCGACGCGAACGTGCCTGGCCTGCGCTTCGAACTGGCCACCGCGCTGATTGCCGTGGCCGATCGCGGCGGCGCAGACGGCGTCTCCAGCGACAAGCGGCTGCACGGCGAGGCGGCCGCCTTGCTGGAACAGCATTGGCAGGAAGCCCCCGATGCCATCGGCGCACGACTCATGCTGGCGCATGCGCTGGAGGAACAGGGCCATTGGACGCGCGCCGCGGAACATTTCCGCGCGGTCACTGAATCGGATTCCATTTCGCCCGAAGCGCGCGCACGTGCATACGGCAGCCTCGCCAACTGCTGCAACCGCCTCGGCCTGATGCCGGAAGCGGTAAGGCATTACCGCGCCGCGCTGAAGACGGCGCCCGTCGGCACTCCCGGCCTGTCCGACACAGCCTCCGCCATCGCCACCGGCCTCGCCTATGATCTGGCCGTGACGCCGCAGCAACTCCTCGACGGCCACCGCGACTGGGCGCACCGCTTTGCGCCGCGCCTGGCAACGGACGCGCAATCGTTTGCCAGGATCAACCGCGACGCGGATCGTCCGCTGCGCATCGGCTACCTATCTCCGGACTTCAGACGCCACCCGGTGAGTTCCCTGCTGGCCAAAACACTGGAGCACCACGACCGCAGTAATGTCGAAGTGTTCTGTTACTACAACTTCCCCGGCGCAGACGATATCACCGCGCGCATCCGCCGGTCGGCGCAGCACTGGCGCGACATCATCAATACTAATGACCGTGACGTGGCCGGCATGATCCGTCACGACCGCATCGACATCCTGGTCGACCTGGCCGGCCACACCACCCGCAATCGCCTGCCCGCGCTCGCCCGCAAGCCGGCGCCGGTAATGGTGGAATGGCTGGGCTACTACTGCACCACCGGCATACCGGCATTCGACTGGTTCATCAGCGATCCGTGGAGTTCGCCTGAAGCCCAGCAGGCGTGGTTCACCGAAAAACTGCATCGACTGCCGCACACGCGCTTCTGCTACGAGCCTTATGCCTTCCTGCCGCCGGTCAGCGACCTGCCGGCGCTGCAAAACGGCCACATCACCTTCGGCTGCCTGAACAATCTCTCCAAGCTGAACGACGAAGTGCTGTCGTTGTGGGCTGCCGTCATGCAACAGACGCCCGGCTCGCGCCTGATCATCCAGGCCCAGGCGCTGGACGACGCGCCCAATCGCGAGCGCTTCGCCGCGCAGGCCGCCGCCTGCGGCCTGCCGATGCAGCGTGTCGAACTGCGTGGCTTCGTGGCGCTGGACCAGGCGGCGCTCGCCTATCACGAGATCGACATCGCCCTCGACCCGTTCCCGTTCTGCGGCGGCATGACCAGCCTGGAGTCGCTGTGGATGGGTGTGCCCGTCATCACGCTGGAGCAACCGCTGGTCGCCGGGCGGCAGACGCTGTCGATGCTGCACAATGTCGGCATGGAGGACTGCATTGCAGCGGATCGCGAAGCCTACGCCGGCATCGCCGTGCGACTCGCGTCGGACACGACACAACTCGCTGCGCGACGCGCGGCATTGCGCGAACGCATGCGGGCCTCGCCGCTGCTGGATCACGCCGGTTTTACGCACGACCTGGAAGCCGCCTATCGCAGCATGTGGCACGCCTTCGTGGCGGCGAGCCAGGGCTGAGCCGATCATGCTCGGCAAGCTGTTCCGCCAGTTGTTCGCGGCACGCAGCAAGGCGCCGATCGATGCGGCCGCGCCGCGCGTTGCGTTCGACGCCGCGATGCACCAGGCACGCCAAGCCATGCAGACAGGCCTTTCAGCCCAGGCCATCGAACTGTTCAGCCATGCATTGCACATGGCGAACTATCACAACTACGCCGAGGCCGTCCCGGACATCCTCGCCAGCCGCGCCATGTGCCAGGCCCTGCTCGGCAAACTGCCCGAGGCGGAGCAGGACTTCAACGACGTACTGGAGCGCGCGCCACAGCACTCCGAGGCGGCTGCCATGGCGCACATGAACCTCGGCAACATCGCACTGCGCGGCCATCGTTTCACCGAAGCGACCGTGCACTACGAAGCATCACTCGCAGCATCCTCGGCGATGACCGGCCATGCGCCGCCGAACCCCGGCCTGCTCAACAATCTGGGGCTGTCGCTGCATCGCCGCGGACTGCCCGAACTCGCCATCGAACGCTACCGGCAGGCGTTGACCATCCAGCCGGATTTCCAGGACGCCTCGACCAACCTGCTGTTCGCCATGCAGCACACGCCCACCGTCTCGGCTGAGGA
>CANIIN010000138.1 GCA_947467405.1 Betaproteobacteria bacterium
CGCCGAGCGCCTTGGCTTCGCTGGCCATGACGCCGGGCGCCACGGAATTGACGGCCAGTGCGGCGGGCGCATCCGACTCGGCCTTGTCGACCGCGGTGTAGGCGGCGGCATTGACGATGACGTCGGGGCGATGGGCGCGGATGACGCGGGCGATCGATGCGGGATCGGCCAGATCGAGCGTACTGCGATCGGTGGAAATCAGTTCGCCGACCGCTGGCAACACCTGCGACAGTTCGGTGCCGACCTGGCCGTTTTTGCCGATGAGCAGGATTTTCATGGCAGATGCTGATCGACAGACGTCGAGCGAAGCGACCGCGGCTGCAACGCCGTCAATCGAACAGTTCCGCTTCGCGCAACGGTTTGCCGATCTTGTCCTTGGCGGAAAGGATGGGGTCGCCTGTGAGCGGCCATTCGATGCCGATGTCCGGATCGTTCCAGAGGATCGAGCGTTCGTGTTCCGGTGCGTAGTAGTCGGCGGACTTGTAGAGCACATCCGCATAGTCGGAGAGAACGCAGAAGCCATGCGCGAAGCCCGGTGGCACCCACAGCATGCGATGGTCTTCGCCGTTGAGACGTACTGAAACCTTCTGGCCGAAAGTGGGCGAACTGCGACGGATGTCGACCACGACGTCGAATATCTCCCCGGCGCAGACGCGGATGAGTTTTCCCTGCGGTTGCCTGATCTGGTAATGCAGCCCGCGCACCACGCCGCGGCCGGAGCGTGAATGGTTGTCCTGCACGAAACGGGTGTTGATCCCCAGGCGGGTGAAGTCGCGTTCATTCCAGCTCTCGAAGAAGAAGCCGCGAGAGTCGCCGAAGACCTTTGGCTGGATAAGCAGTACGTCCGGTATGGTGGTGGCAATGGCTTCCATGTTTCTGTTTCAGTAAGTGTCACTCAGCAGCGAAAGAAGGTAATTGCCGTAGCCGCTGTTCTTCAACGGTGTAGCCAGTTTTTCCAGCGTTGCATCGTCAATCCATTTCATGCGCCAGGCGATCTCTTCCGGGCAGCACACTTTCAGCCCCTGGCGCTTTTCGAGCACGGCAATGAACTGGCTCGCCTCGAGCAGGGAATCATGGGTGCCGGTATCGAGCCACGCCAGCCCGCGGCCGAATGTCGAAACATCCAGGGAGCCGCGATCCAGGTAGACGCGATTCAGGTCGGTGATCTCCAGTTCGCCGCGTGCTGAAGGTTTCAGCGACTTGGCGATGGAAACCACTTCATTGTCGTAGAAATAGAGTCCGGTGACCGCGTAGCGCGACTTCGGCTTGGCGGGTTTTTCTTCCAGGCTGATGGCATGTCCCGCCGCATCGAACTCCACCACGCCGTAGCGCTGCGGGTCATTGACGGCATAGGCGAATACGGTTGCACCGGACGCCTTGGCGGCCGCGTTGAGCAGGTGTTCCTGCAGTTCGTGACCATAGAAGATGTTGTCGCCAAGGACCAGCGCGCAACTGTCGTGGCCAATGAAGGATTCGCCGATGATGAAGGCTTGGGCGATGCCGTCCGGGGACGGCTGCACGGCATACGAAATATTCATGCCCCAGCGCTTGCCATCACCGAGCAGTTGCTCGAAACGCGGCGTGTCCTGCGGTGTCGAAATGATCAGGATGTCGCGGATGCCCGCCAGCATCAGCGTGCACAGCGGGTAGTAGATCATCGGCTTGTCGTAGATCGGCAGCAGTTGCTTGGAAACAGCCTGAGTAGCCGGGTAAAGGCGTGTGCCCGAACCACCGGCGAGAATGATGCCCTTCATTGCTGACGTGCTCCGTAGTTGAGGTCGATCCAGGTCTTGTATGCGCCGGATTCTATGCCGGCAATCCAGTCGGTTTGATCGAGGTACCACTGGACGGTGCGCTCGAGCCCCGACTCGAAAGTTTCGCGTGGCTGCCAGTTCAGTTCGCCCGCGATCTTGCGCGCGTCGATGGCGTAGCGACGGTCATGGCCGGGGCGATCCTTGACGAAGGTGACGAGGGATTTGTGCAGCCCCTCGGCCCGCGGGCGCAGCCGATCGAGCAGGTCGCACAGATGGTTCACGACCTGCATGTTGGTGCGTTCGCTGTTGCCGCCGATGTTGTACACCTCGCCCGGCCGGCCGGCCTCGAGCACGCGGCGAATGGCCGAGCAATGGTCGCCGACATAGAGCCAGTCGCGGACATTGGCGCCGTCGCCGTACACCGGCAGCGGTTTGCCACGCGTGGCGTTCAGGATCATCAGCGGGATGAGCTTCTCCGGGAACTGGTACGGGCCGTAGTTATTGGAGCAGTTGGTGGTCAGCACCGGCAGTCCATAGGTGTGGTGCCAGGCACGCACCAGATGATCGGATGCCGCTTTGGAAGCCGAGTAAGGACTGTTGGGTGCGTAAGCGGTCGTCTCCGCAAAGGCCGGATCATTGCTGCTCAGCGAGCCGTAGACCTCATCGGTGGAGACATGCAGAAAGCGGAACGCGGCACGGGCTGCCTCATCCAGCGATTGCCAATACGCGCGGGTTTCATCCAGCAGCGTGAAGGTGCCGACTACGTTGGTCTGGATGAAATCGGCCGGGCCGTGAATGGAGCGGTCGACGTGGCTTTCGGCGGCGAAGTGCACGATGGCGCGGGGTCGATGTTGTTTCAGCAGGCTGCCGATGAGGCCGCGATCGCCGATGTCCCCGTGCACCAGTGTATGCCGCGCGTCGCCGGCCAGTGCGGCGAGGTTGCCGGCATTGCCGGCATAGGTCAGCTTGTCCAGATTGATGACCGGTTCATCACTTTGTGCAAGCCAGTCGAGCACGAAATTGGAGCCGATGAAGCCGGCCCCGCCGGTAACGAGTATGGTCATTCCTGAACCTTATCCATGCGTGTTGAATTCTGCAGTTCCATCAATTTGGCGTATTTGTTGAAACTGTTCATGCAGCCGATCGACACGTGCACCAACCCGGCAATGCCGTCGAGAAAGCCCCGCCGCAACAAATAGAACTTGAAGAAGCGCGCCAGCGGAGAGATCACCAGACGCAGCACGCTGACCCGACGTCCCGCGGCAAACAGCTTCTCGGCCTGCAGGCTGGTGTAGCGGTTCTGCTTCTCCAGGTAGCGATCGAGCGTCTCGGCGGAATCATGCAGCATGTCGCCGCCAAGCCGGGCGACGTCGGTCACGGTTTCGACTTTCTCGTGCACCGGATCGCTGCTCCATTGCGCCGCACGGCGATCGAATAACCGCAGGCACCAGTCCGGATAGCCTTCGCCGTGGCGAAGCCACCGGCCGAGAAAACGATTGCAACGCGCCACGGCATAGGCCCTGGCACGCGGCGCCTTCAGTTCGGCGATGATGTTTTCGCGCAATGTGTCGCCGATGCGCTCATCGGCATCCACGCACAGCACCCAGTCATGCATCGCCTGCTCCACCGCCAGGCGCTTTTGCGGACCATATCCCAACCAATCCTGCTGGATGACGCGCACGCCGGCGGACTTCGCAATCTGCACGGTGGCATCCGATGATCCGGAATCGACCAGCAGAATTTCGTCACAGAACGACAGGCTGCGCAGGCAATCCTGCAATTGCGTGGCGGCATTGTGCGTGATGATGACGGCGGAGAGGGACAGAATTGCCTCGGGAATCGGTCTGGTGTGCAGGTTATAATCGTACAATCAATGCTTTGCTGGCACTGGATGATGCGTCAGAAGCTGCGCGGCGCGCTGGCCGCTCGGTGCAACGGCAGCAGTCGTGGGCGCGCTCCAATTGCCGGCTATTCTAACCTGCGCGGGGCCGCTTTCCGCCGCCTGACACGGTCCATCCTCGTCTCCCCTTTTCCTTCTGGTCGATACGCCCTGCCTGAACCGATGCTGCGCATCCTGCTCGTCAAAACCTCCTCGCTCGGCGATGTCGTGCACAACCTGCCGGTGGTGAGCGATATTCTTCGCCACATTCCGGAGGCCGTGATCGACTGGGTGGTCGAGGAGCCGTTCGCGCAGTTGCCTGCGTTGCATCCGGGCGTCCACTGGGTCATCCCGGTCGCCGTGCGGCGCTGGCGCAAGGCGCTTTTCAGCCGCCATACCCGCAAGGAATTCGCCGCGTTCCGGCATGCGGTGGGATCGGTGCACTACGATGCCGTCATCGATACGCAGGGGCTGATCAAGAGCGCACTGCTGGCGCGGGCAGCGAATCTTGGCGAGTCGGGCGTGCGCCATGGTTTCGACGCTGCCTCGGCGCGCGAAGGCTTTGCAGCGCGCTTCTATGGCATGACGCATTGCGTGCCACGCGGACTGCACGCGGTGATGCGCAATCGCCGGCTGGCCGCCGAAGCGTTGGGTTACCGGATACACGAGGGCGGCGCCGATACCGACTATGGTCTTCAAAGGGTATCCGGTGCGGCGAAGCTTGCAACGGGCGCTCGGCACCATTACGTCGTGCTGCTGCACGGTACGAGCCGCGCCGAAAAATGCTGGCCCGAAGACGCCTGGATTGCGGTCGGCCAGCGCCTGTCTTCCGAAGGAACCACCTGTGTTCTGCCGTGGGGTAGTGCCGATGAACAGGCGCGCAGCCGGCGCATCGCCGCCGTCGTGCACGGCGCGCTGGTGCCGGATCGGGCGCCGCTCGATGCGCTGGCCGGCATGCTGGCGGGCAGTGCGGCCGTGATCGGCGTCGATACCGGCTTGATGCATCTCGCGGTGGCGCTGGGAAGGCCGGTAGTGGGAATATTCACCGCCACCGATCCGCTGTTGACCGGTGCCTTCGGCTCGTACTGCGCGGTGAACGTGGGCAACGCGAGCACGGCGCCGCTGGTGGGCGAAGTGCTCGAAGCCCTGGCCTTTGTCAGGACAGCAGCCGAGTCGGCGCCGCCATGATTTTCTGGCGCATCGGTTATCGCCTGCTGCTGTGGCTGTCGTTTCCGGCAGTGGTGGTGCGCCTGTGGCGGCGCGGGCGCGATGAACCGGGTTATCGCCAGGCCATGGGAGAGCGCTTCGGCTTTTATTCGCGCAAGGCGTCCGGCGACGGTCGCCCGCTTATCTGGGTGCATGCCGTGTCGCTGGGCGAAACGCGCGCCGCCGAGCCGCTGGTTCGCGCGCTGATCGAGCGCTATCCCGGACACCGCTTTCTGATCACGCACATGACGGCAACCGGCCGCGAGGCGGCGCAGCAACTGTACGGGCAACTTTCCGAAGTGAGCGTGGCCTGGCTGCCGTATGACTACCCGCTGGCGATGCGGCGCTTCCTGCGGCGGTTCAAGCCCAGGCTCGGCATCATCATGGAGACCGAGATCTGGTTCAACCTGCTGCGGGAATGCCGGCGCGCACAGGTGCCGGTGGTGCTCGCCAACGCGCGCCTGTCGGAACAGTCGGCGCGCGGTTATGCCATGGTCGCACCGCTGATTCGTGACGCCCTTGAGCATCTGTCCGCACTCGCGGTCCAGAATCAAGATGATGCGAAACGGCTTGTGGCACTGGGGGCCGACGTAACCCACATCATGGTCACCGGCAATCTCAAATTCGATATGCCGCTCGATGCGGATCAGGACGGCGATCGGCATGCGGACGATCTGCGGGCGTGCATCGCTGCGCGGCCGGTGCTGTTGGCGGCCAGCACGCGTGAAGGTGAAGAAAATCTGCTTCTTGATGCGTTGGCCACGCTTCCCTTGCCACCGGGGACTCTGTTCGTGATCGTGCCTCGTCATCCACAGCGGTTTGATGAAGTGGCTGGCCTGCTGCAGCGGCGTGGCCTGCATTTTCAGCGACGCAGTGCGCTGGGCCCGACCGCAACGCTGCCTCCCGATTGTGCCGTCCTTCTGGGCGACAGCATGGGCGAGATGGCGAATTACTATCGCGCAGCCCATTGCGCATTCATCGGCGGAAGTCTCATGCCACTGGGCGGACAGAATCTGATCGAGGCCTGCGCACTGGGCGTGCCGGTGCTGATCGGGCAACACACCTTCAACTTCGCGCAGGCTGCAGATGAAGCAGTGGCCGCTGGCGCGGCGGTGCGGGTTGCGGATGCAGAACACCTGGTGACCGAGGCGCGCCGCCTGCTGGGCGACAGTGCGGCGCGACAGGGCATGCGCGAAGCCGGGCTGGCGTTCGTGCAGGCGCATCGCGGCGCGACGGCGCGGACGCTCGCGGTTTGCGAGCCGTTCCTCAAATGAAAAGGGGCAGCTTGCGCTGCCCCCCTGACTACACCAACCCTGCAGGTTCAGCCACCCAGCAGGCGGTTGACTTCCTCGACATCGGCTTCGGTGAGTGAACCGGCTGCCGCTTTCAGGCGCAGGCCGTTCATGATGGTGTCGTAGCGCGCCTTGGACAGGTCGCGCCGGGTGGAGAACACCTGCTGCTGGGAGTTCAGCACGTCGATATTGATGCGAACCCCGACGTCGTAGCCGAGCTTGTTGGATGCCAGTGCGGTTTCCGATGACAGCAGGGCCTGTTCCAGCGCCTTCACCTGCGCCATGCCGTTGGTCACGCCGAGATAGGACTGGCGCGCCGCCAGCGCCACGGTCCGGCGGCTGTTCTCCAGGTCGGCACGGGCCTTCTCCTGGTTGGCGATGGCTTCGCGTGTGCGCGAGTTGACGGCGCCGCCGGCATACAGCGGCACGGTCAGCTGCAGGCCGATGGTGGCGATCTTCTGCTCGAAGCCGACGCCGGTCACCAGCGAGCCGTTTTGGTTGGCGCGGGCGTAGGTGCTGACCAGATCGAGCGTCGGGTAGTGTCCCTGCCGGTTTCGCTCCACCTCGCGGTTGGCGATTTCGACGCCGGCTTCCTGGAGCCGCACGGCGTAGTTCTGCTTCTGTGCCGTCTCCGCCCAGGACTCCATCGCTGACGGCTGCGGTGCGACCAGGCTCATCTTCGGCGCCAGTGGCGTGAGGTTGTCCGGCGCCTTGCCGATCAATTGCTGCAGGGCAGTTTTCTTGAACTCAACGTCGTTTTGCGCCGCCAATTCAGCGGACGTGGACAGATCATAACGAGCCTGTGCTTCGTGCGTGTCGGTGATGGTGGCGGTGCCGACCTCGAAATTGCGCTTGGCCTGCGCCAATTGTTCGGCAATGGCGGCCTTCTGCGCCTGGA
>CANIIN010000139.1 GCA_947467405.1 Betaproteobacteria bacterium
GTCGTCGTCCGAGGCGCGGATCAAGGCATCGAGCAATTCGACAAATTCGCGGTGCGTTTCATCCATGACCGAATTGCCGAGGTCCCACTCCGCCGACCACTCGAAGCCCGCCAGTACCGGCGAAAAATAGACCGGCTCGGCCGATACCGGGGCATTGGCTTCCGGCGGCACCTCGGCGCTGGCTGAAGGCGGGCTTGCTGCGGCAGTGGACACGGCGCGACCCCGATCGTGAATGAGGTGTCCATGATCCCAGCCGTCGAAACGACGGTCGTTGATGCGGATCAAATGCGGGGAATGACGCCGCCTGCGCGGGATGCGAAGCATTCCAATCTGTATCCACCATGCAAAAGGGCCGGCAAGCCGGCCCTTTTCTCGACCAGGACCGCCTCGTCGAGGCGTCCCGTTGCCAATCCGCCTACTTCAGGTGCGGAATCATCGCCGCATAATGGTCCAGGCGCGGAATCTTGTTGGTTTCGTCAGTGCCGCCGGCATTGATCACCACACGGTCGACGCCCAGGTCACGGTAGTGCTTGAGCAGATCGAGGTTCGGGCTGTCGAAGGCCACCACCGTCACCGGCACCTTGGCCGGATCGCGGCCGGCATCCTTCACCATGGTGCGGAACTTTTCCAGCTTGATGCCGAAGTCCTTGACGCCGATGTCGATCGGATACCACGCATCGCCCCACTCGGCGGCGTGCTGCGTGCCGGTCTTGCCGGCAACACCCACATAGATCGGTGGAGTGGGCTTCTGCAGCGGCTTCGGATTGCACCACACCTGGTCGAAGTTGTACCACTCGCCCTTGAACGACGCGACGTCCTTGGTCCACAACTCACGCAGCGCCGCCACGCATTCCTTCATGCCCGAGTAGCGCTTGCCCCACGGCATCGGCGCGATGTTCTCCATTTCCTCGTAGTTCCAGCCCACGCCCACACCCACCATGAGCCGGCCGCCGGACAGCTGGTCCAGCGTGGCGACAGCCTTGGCCATGTTGAACACATCGCGTTCCAGCACGAGCGCCACGCCCAGGCCGAGCTTGATGGTCTTGGTGGCCGCAGCCGCCATGGCCAGCGACACGAACATGTCGGCCATGTGCTTGTAGGGATCGGGAATCTCGCCGCCCGCGGCGTAGGGAACACGACCCGCAGCCGGCAGATGGGCGTGCTCGCCGATCCACAGCGAATCGAAGCCGCGCTCTTCCAGGGCGCGCGCCATGTCGTCGGGACGACCGTGGTGCAGGTTGTTCATGGTTGAAAATCCGAGATGCATGATGCTTTCCTCTCTCTTGGTATGCTGATGGGTGTCCACTGGTGAACGGGCATCGCGCGCCGGACGCAGTCTTGCGATCCCTCGTCAGCGCGAGTCTTGTACGAGTCCCGTATTGTCGCAGTTTTGTGCCACCGTCTGGGGGCCTCGCCCCAACTGCCGGGAGATCGCCCTCCGTTGCTGGCTCAGTCCGCCTTCAATGTGGCATTCAAACCGAATGCCTCGGCCAGCAGTTCATACGAGCGGTGCCGCGGCGCGGTGTCGTAGGTCCAGGTCACGACCACCAGTTCGTCCAGTTCCAGGCGCTCGGCCAGGGCCGTGAGCTTTTCCGCGACCTGTTCCTTGGTGCCGACGATGGCCTTGCGGCGCAGCTTGTCGATGATGAGCTGTTCGCCGGGCGTGTATTGCTGCAGCGCTGCTTCGTCGGGCGAGATGAGCGGTTCGCGCAGGCCCTTCTCGAAACCCACGCGCCAGTGCTCGCGCGACGTCACCTGATGCCAGGCTTCCGCTTCGCTGTCGGCGGCCAGCGCCCACACGCAGATGGTGGCGTGCGGCTTGGGGTAGCGCGGGCTGGGGCGGTACTGGTGGCGATACAGTTCCAGCGCCGATTCCACGCCATGGCCTTCGCTGAAGAAATAGGCAAACGCATACGGCAGACCGAAATACGCCGCCAGCTGCGCGCCGTAGTCGGAACTGCCGAGGATCCACATCTCCGGGCTGGTCGGCCCCTGCGGCTGCGCCTGGATGCGATGGAAGGGGTGATCCGCCGGCAGCGGCGTGCCGGTGACCCAATCCTGCAGGTCGCGCACCTGGCGCGGGAATTCTTCCAGCACATTGCCGGGATGCGGATTCAGCGCGTACGACGTCAATTGATCGGTGCCCGGCGCGCGACCCAGACCGAGATCGATGCGCCCCGGTGCGATGCCTTCCAGCACGCGGAACTGCTCGGCCACCTTCAGCGCCGAGTAATGCGGCAGCATCACGCCGGCGCTGCCGACGCGGATGCGCTCGGTGGTGGCGGCAATGGCGGCCATCAGCACCTCGGGCGCGGTGCCGACGATGCTGCCGCTGCTGTGATGCTCGGACACCCAGTAGCGGTGATAGCCCAGCCGGTCGCAGTGCTGCGCCAGTTCAATGGATTCGCGAATGGCAACACCCTGGCCGCGGCCCTTGGAGGCGGTGGACTGGTCGAGTACGGACAACTTCAAAGGTCGGGACATTTTTCTTCAATATGAAATGTGCGATGTGCAATGCTGCGGCGTGAAATGCGCCGCTTGCCAAGTGGCAACCAACTCCTGAGTTCGTACCGCCCGCCGACGTCCAGCGCGCGCTTCAGTTCATACGGCAGACCCGCAGCGAACTGCATCACTGCCCGTAGAAGTCCAGCTGGAGCGGATCTCCGGGCAGTTCCCCGTGCGCCAGAACAGTTCGCCCGACCCTTTTGGCCGTCACTCAGTTGGCTGTAATTTTGTTCTCGGTGACCACCACGCCCCAGCGCTTGGTCTCGTCGGCCAGCAGCTTGACGATGTCGGCCGGCGTGGCTGGCGGCGGGATTTCGGCGCCCACCTTGGCCAGTCGTTCGACGAACGCCGGCATGCGCATCACGTCGGCGATGGCGGTGCTGAGCCTGGCGCCAATCGGCGCCGCCGTGCCGGCCGGGAGCATGACGATCTGCCAGCTGTCGCCGAAAATGTCCGGATAGCCGAGCTCGGCGAAGGTCGGCACGTTGGGCAGCGAAGCGGCGCGCTTCGGGCTGGCCGTGGCGATGATGCGGATCGCCCCGGTCTGCAGTTGCTGGGCCGCCGCGGCGACGCTCACGAACTGCGCGTCGGTCTGGCCGGACATGAGGTCGGGCAGCGCCGCCGATTCGCCGCGGTAATGGATGGGCACGCTCTCGATGCCGAGGCGCTTGAAGGTGTAGCGGTTGAGAATGTCATGGATGCTGCCGGCGCCGGCGGTGCCGCTGCTCACGCCCTTGGGCCGGGCCTTGGCGGCGGCAATGAATTCGTTCAGCGAAGCGGCGGGAAAATCCTTTCGCGTCGACAGCGCCAGGGGAACGCTGCCGACCCGCGCGATGGCCTGGAAGTCGGCGAGGTTGATGTTCAGGCTGGGCTGGATGTGCGGCGTGATGGTGAAGGTGCTGGCCGTGGAAAACAGGATGGTGTAACCGTCCTTCGGAGCGCGTGCCACGCGCGCCGTGCCGATGCTGGTGCCGGCGCCGGTGAGGTTCTCCACCACCACGGGCTGTCCCAGCTTGTCGCGCAGGTATTCGGCCAGTGTGCGGCCGGCCACGTCGGTGGCCCCGCCCGCGGCGAAGTTCACGATCATGGCGATCGGCTTGTTCGGATAGTCGGATTGCGCCTGCACCGTGCCGGCGAACAGTGCGCCGACCATTCCCGCCACGCTTCCGGCCACCGTCAACGCCGTCTTTGCGGCGCGCTGCGTGCGCACCTTGATTGTTTGCTGCTTCATGCGTGTTCCCCTTGCGTCCTGTTGTATGCCAAAACCATCGGCGTGGTACGCCGTCGGCTTTAAAGTACCACGGGACGCACTGATCGGACGTCAGGGATAACCCTGCTTGGAGAAGTCCACCATCCGGCGTGCTTTGACGACGTTTCTCTCCGTATTGAAACGCGTTGTCGTGGAACGCACCTCGTCAGGCCGGACTGCATAAGGGATTCACTGAACAAGGGGCTCAGTTTCGAAAATGCGCCCCTTGTCTATCCCCCACTTCAGAGGGAAGCGCCGACTGCGTTGTGCATAGTCGGAACATGATCAGCGCTTCCTAAGGAGACTTCTCGATTCAAGCGCGGTCCGGCGCGCATTACTCCGGCTTGTAGTTGGCGACCTTGGCCGCCTCGGTCCAGAAGCCGAGTTCGATCCTGTAGCGCTCACGCAGTTGTTCCGGCGTGCCGGGTATCGGCGTGGTGCCATCGGCGATAATGCGCGCCGTCACTTCCGGTGCCTTGATCGCATCCACCAGCACGCTGTTCAGCAATTTCATGATCGGCGCGGGAACGCCGGCCGGCGCCCACAGGCCCACCGTCACCGCCGAGCGCACCGCCGGGAATCCCAGTTCGGACATGGTCGGCACATCGGGAATTTGCGCCATGCGCTGGTCGCCGGTGACCGCCACGATGCGCGCCTTGCCGTCCTTGACCAGTGGTGCGAACGCGCCGCCCAGTTCCGCCATGATCTGGATCTCGTCGATGCGCAGCGCCTGCAGCGCCGGAATGCTGCCCTTGTAGAGAATGGGCACCACGTTCGTGCCGCTGACGTTCTTCAGCATCTCCATGGTCAGCTGCGCCGTCACCACATGCGAGGAGTAGTTGAACTTGCCGGGATTGGCCTTGGCGAGGTCGATGAACTCCTTCAGCGTCTTGGCCGGTCCGAGGGTGTTGATGGTGATGGCGTAGGCGCTGCGGTAGATGGCCGTGATCGGCTCGAAGTCCTTGTCCGTGTCATAGGGCAGGGTCTTGTTGAAGGCGAGGCTGGCGGCCGGCAGGTTCATCACCGAAATCGTGTAGCCGTCGGGCGCCGAGCGCGCCACGGCATGCACGCCGATGGTGGCGCCGCCGCCGGGACGGTTCTCCACCAGGAAGGTCTGCTTCATGCGCTCGCCCGCAGCGTTGCCGATCATGCGCGCCTGGATGTCCGTCGAGCCGCCCGCCGCATAGGGCACGATGACGTGGATCGGTTTGGTCGGATAATTCTGCGCCAGCGCGGGAGCCGCAGAAACGCCGGCAACGCACAGTGCAAGAACCTTCAGCTGCTTTGAAACTGTCGAGCTTTGCATGACCACTCCTCCCTTGGTTTGAATCGCTGGAACAGTCTACCTGTTCCCGAACACAGGTTCCGCCCCAGCCCACCGCATCCTGGCAGATTGCCTTGATGCCGGCTTACTCCAGCTTGATCCCCGCTACCTTCACGATCTCGCGCCACGCCTTGATCTCGCGGTCGATGCGCTGCGCGGTGGCCTCGGGGGTCGAGGTCACCACGTCCTGCTCCATCTTGGCCAGCGCGTCGGCGACCTCTTTGGTCTTTCCGACGTCGAGCGCCGCCTCGTAAATCGTCCTGACCACGGCCGGCGGCAAACCGGCCGGGCCGAACAGCGCCTGCCATGAAGCAAACAGCCGTTCGAAGCCGAGTTCACTGGCGGTCGGCACGGTGGGCATGGCGCTGTCGCGCTTGCCGCCGGTGACGGCCAGCGATTTGATGCGTCCACTGGCCGTGTCGGTCACAGCCCGCCCCACGCTGGTGAGCGTGAGTTGCACGTCATGGGACAGCAGCGCGCGGTAGGAGTCCGCCGAACTCTTGTAGTCGATGCCGACCATGCTGATGCCGTACTGGCTCTTGATCGCCTCCAGCGACAGCGTCACCACGCCGGGGCCGTTGCTGCCGTAATTCATCTTGCCGGGATTCGCCTTGCCGTAGGCCACCATCTCCTGGAACGACTTGAACGGCGTATTGCCGGCGGCCACCAGCACGAACGTTCCCTCGGTCAACACCGTGATCGACGTCAGTTCTTTCTGCACGTCCATGGTCGGATTCTTGGTGAACGCGGCGTAACCGAGCAGCGTGGTCGGCTCGGTCAGCAACGTGTAGCCGTCCGGCGCGGCCTTGGACACCTGCTCGCGCGCAATGGCACCCGATGCACCGGCGCGATTCTCGACCACCACGGGCTGACCGAATTTCTTCTGCAGTGCGGCGGCGAAGATGCGGCCGTTGATGTCGGTGAGACCACCCGGCGCAAAGCCGATGAGCAGGCGGATGGGCTTGATCGGATAGTCCGCAGCCAGCGTGGCGAAGGGCGTAGCAGCGAGCAGGGAGGCCGACAAGGCAGCGATCAGCGGAAGGCGGGACAGGCGTTGCAGCTTCATAGACAAAGTTCTCTTCTCCAATATTTCAACGGTCGTCCGGCGCGGATAGGCACACTTGACCAGTACCGGAAGCCCGTCCGAAGTATCTGGCGTTGGGTTTCATGTCTGCGGAACAAACTTGATCTCAATCTTGCAGCCGACGGCTGCGGCGTACTTTTTCAGCGAGGTCAGTGATGGAGCATGCTTCCCACCCGATTCAAGACGCGAAACCGTGCTTTTTGTCGTGCCCATGCGTGAAGCAACCGCCTCCTGCGTCAGACCGGCACGGGATCGCGCGGTGAGCATTTCGTTTGCCACCGCGTACTCGACCGCCAGCGCCTGGTATGCGGTCTGAAAGCCACGGCGCTTTTTTGCTTTTTTGAGAAAAGCTTCGTGGTCGTGGGGTACGGGTTGATATTTCATTTCAGCCATGGGACAGCTCCTTCATTCGCTTACGGGCCAGCTTCAGATCTCGATCCGGCGTCTGCTGGCCAGGACTCGATCTCAGCGAGCACCTTCGGATGAAAGTATTCGATGGCATAGGACATGTTGTGAGGTTCTCATATTTGAGAACACCGGTCAATGTCACCGATCAATGTCACCAGTCAATATGATGCGCAAACCCGAGCGGATCAGGTGCCGGGCTTCGCATTCAGCGTCGCACGATGACCGCGGAACGCCACGGCCAGCAGCAACAAGGTGAACACCAGCCACAGCGGCAGCGCTTCGATGGCGCTGGCGAAGGCCTGTTCGCTGGAGCCGTCGTCGCGCATGGCGCGCAGGGCCAGCGCGAACATCAGGCTGGCGAAGCCGTAACCCAGGTTGAAGACCAGCCCCTTGAAGGACAGCACCGTGGCACGTTGTTCGGAGCGCACCTGTTCATTGAGCGTGTTGGAGAC
>CANIIN010000140.1 GCA_947467405.1 Betaproteobacteria bacterium
GAAGAATGCGCTGGTGCAGCCTGCCGGCATTTCACTCGGCGGCACGCCCATCGATCTGCGTCGAATTCGCATACCCTCGTATTTCATCTCCACGGTTGAAGACCACATCGCGCCGTGGAAGTCGACCTACAAGGGCGCCCAGCTGCTTGGACAGGCCAGCAAGGTGAAGTTCGTGCTGGGTGGGTCCGGGCATATTGCCGGGATCGTCAATCCGCCGGCGGCTAACAAGTACGGCTACTGGACCAATGCGTCATTGCCCGACACCTCGGACGCCTGGCAGGCCGGTGCGACCTGGCACGACGGGTCATGGTGGACCGACTGGCAGGATTGGATCGGCGGGCTGAACGACAATGAGAAAGTCGCGGCTCGAGTTCCTGGTGACGGGCAACTCGCGCCGATCGAGGATGCTCCGGGTTCCTATGCCACCTTGCGCATCGGCGAGGCCAAGACAGGTGCTGTCGTGCAGACCGATGCGGCGTCGGGCGCTGCAGCGCCGAATCCAGCGTTAGCGAAGGGCAGGCCATCCAGGCGCAAGACGGCCAAGACGGCAGTGAAGTCCAAGACGGCCGGGCCATCCTGACGGCTCCGGGGCACCTGTCGGGCGCCGACATGCCAGCAGCGCTCTAGATCAGCGGCTTGCGGGGTACCCTGGAAAAGATTGCGTCATGCATCCAGGGTGGCAGCAGACGTAGCACGCTGAAGACCAGCCGCATCTGCCATGGAACGATCACCAGGCTTCGTCCGGAGTCGATGGCACGCGCGATGCGCTTGGCACCCTCTTCGGCGCTCATCACGAACGGCATGATGTAGTTGTTGACCCGAGTCATCGGCGTGTCGATATACCCGGGACATATCGTGACCACGCGCACGCCGCTGCCGTGCAACTCGACACGCAAGGCTTCCAGCCAGGCGATCGCAGCGGCCTTGGAGGCGCTATAGGCTCCTGATCCCGGCAGACCGCGAAACCCCGCCACGCTGGCAATGCCTACCAGGCGGCCGCGTCCTGCAGTGCGCATGGGCACAACAAATGGTTGCAGGGTGGCAGCGAGGCCGGTGACATTGGTTTCCAGTACCCGTGACAGTACTTCCATGTCGCCATCGCGACCGCCGTCGGTGCCAGTCGAGATGCCGGCATTGGCAATGACCAGATCCGGCGTGCCGAAGCGGAGCAGGAAATCGTCGGCGGCTTTGCGCAGGGCGATGCGATCGGTGACATCGTGAATGTAGGTCTGCACGCAGGCACGTCCAAGTTCGCCTCCCAGTGTCGTCAGGCGCTCGGCGTGTCGACCCGCGATCCCGATGATCAGATCGCCGGCGTGCAGCCTTGCATAATGGCGGGCGAGGGCGGCGCCGATGCCCGAGGACGCGCCGGTAATGAATAGCTTCAAGAAGCTGTCGGTCCTGGATGCAGGTGCAAGGCTCGACTTGGGCCTAGTTGGGACGTTCGCCGCGAGCCTGCTTGACCAGTTGGTCAATGACCTGGGGAAGGCGTCGTGTGCCCCCGGCGAGTCGGGCCGATGTCAGGTATTTGCCGTCGATGACGATGGTCGGGACGCCGCGAATATTCATGGCCTTCATCATTTCGTCCGTTTCAGTCAGTTTGTTCTTCACTTCATCTGAAGCGAAGGCGGCCTGGAATTGCTCCCGATTCACGCCGTTGCGCGTGACCCAGTCGAGAAGCACCGGCTCTTCGTTCAGTTTGACGCCATCGAAATGGAAATTGTCGTAGATGGGCCAGTGTAAACGCGCGATATGACCGAGGGTTTCAAGGCTGTGGAACAGCTTGGCAAAGGTGTCCTGCGATTCGTTGCCCACCGCTGGAATGCGGCGCAGGGCGACGTATTCCGGGGCTTGATTGAGCCAGCGTGAAAACAGCGGCTGGAACTCGTAACAGACCGGGCATCCGTAATAGAAGAATTCCAATACTTCGATCTTGGGTCCGCTGGCAACGGCGCGCGGTGGATCGAGGACAAGGTACTCACGCCCCGCCTGAATGGTCTGGGCGCTCGCCACACCTTGCCCGAGCAGAAACATGGCCATCAAGGCCAGGACAATTGATCGAATGGCATTCAAGTGCATGTCTCGCGGGTTGAGGCCGGTTCAGGCCAGGAAACCAAATGCCGGTTTGCAGCGCTGGTCGATCAACTATCTGCAGCGGACCGGCTACGCATCATATGACGGCCGCCCTGTTTTGCCAAAGGAGTCCTGACGCGCTTTGTGACGCAAGTCGCATAGGTGATCGCGTCCGGGTATTCGATGGCTGTCAGCACCGGGCGCCGCTTTGGCAGCGGGCGTTTTCCGGGTCAAAGGTATCATCCGGAACTGAATGGAGATGGCATGCACACGATAAGGAAACAGGCCCGGACTTTCACCATGTTGATGGTTTTGGCGGCGACCTTGGTGGCCGGTCGCCAGGCGTTCGCGCAGGGATTCGCAGAAGAAGATCGGGACTGGCAGGTTCAGCCTCCAGTGGCGCTGCGCCAGGCGCCTTATTCGGCGCCGACGCCGACGCGAATACCGGAAGGGAAGGTGGTGCGCACAGCCGACCTCTTGCTGATGACGCAATCGTCGCCCCCGCCGGTGCTCATCGACGTGGCGGCCGGAGAAGGGCATGAAACCCTGCCGGCCGCGGTGTGGATTCCCGGCGCCGGAAGGGGCGATAACTTCATCGACACAACCCAGGCGGAATTGAATGTGCTGCTGTCGGGATTGACAGCGGGGAACCGCGACCGATCGCTGGTCTTCTTCTGTGTCAATGCGCAGTGCTGGCTGTCATTCAACGCCGCGCGACGCGCCATTGCCGCAGGGTACCGCGAAGTCTATTGGTATCGAGGGGGTTACGCAGCCTGGAAGGCGGCCGGGCTGCCATTGGTGCCGATCGCGCCGGTACGCTGACCAAATCCGGTGCTGCTGCCCAAGATGTCGCAGCTCACCCGCCTCTGTCGCCTGTAGCGAGGGCGGGGGTGCGGCGAGCCGGTCAGAACTACTTCTTCGGCAACTGCTTTCGGGCCTCAGCGATCAGGAAGTCAGTCACGTCGAGCAACTGTTGCCGTTCGCCGTTCATTTCAGCGCCAGCGATGTATTTGCCTTGCACGGCAAACGTCGGCACGCCGCTGAGGTGGAAGGATTGGGTCATCTGAGCGGCGCGGCGAAGTTTCGTTTCTACAGTGAATGAGCGATAGGCGGCCTTGTACTTTTCGCCGTCGATGCCGTGTTTGCCTACCCAGGCGAGCATGGCCGACTCGTCGGTGATCTTGAGGTTTTCCTTGTGGATGGCGTCGAACAACTGGCGCCGCACGCGTTCTTCCTCGCCCAGGGATTCGAGGGTGTAGTAGACGCGTCCAGCCACGCCCCATTGTTCGTTGAAAATGGCCGGCACACGCTTGAAGACGGTGTCCTTCTGCAGCTTCTTCATCCACGGATCGATCAGTGGCTCAAGGGCGTAGCAGTGCGGGCAGCCATACCAGAAGAACTCGATGACTTCGACCTTGCCCGCGGCGTCCACCGGTTGCACTGGGTTCAGCTCGACGTAGTTGACGCCCTTGGCGGGCGTCGGCGCCTTGCCCTGTGCGCCGGCGGTCAGCGGGAGCAGGGAGGCGATAGTGAGACTTGCAGCAAACAGAATGGACTTGAACATGATGTTTTCGTTCCTCAGGGTTTTTGCGCGGGGTCCTTGATTTTGACCAGCGAGCCATCGATTCCGTTCTGCGCCAGTTGAGAACGGACACGATTGATTTCCTCAACGCGCGAGTAGGGTCCAAGGCGGACACGGTACCAGACGCCCTTTTCCGGGACGTTGGTGGGCTCGACGCTGGCTTCCTGGCCAAGCAGCGCCAGTTTGGCTTTCAAATTATCCGCATCGGCGGGATTCTGAAATGCGCCGGCCTGAATGAAATAGATGTCCTTGGGAGAGTCGGCCGCGGCCTTTTCGCCCTTTTCTGCCGGCGCCGGTTTGCTGCCCGCTTCTTTCAGCTGCTTGTCGGTAACAGGCTCTTCCTGCCCTGGAAGGATCCGATAGAAATCGAAACGCGGTTTGCCGTCTTCGGCCTTGCCTGCCTTGCCGAGTGTGCCGGCGTCGGGCGCCTTTTCGCCGGGCTTGCCTGCCGGTACAGTCTTGTTGCTGAACGGCATGGGCGTCTTGAAGACATAGATCGCGATGGCCGCCGCCGTGGCGAGGCCGAGGAGGAATCCGACGAACAGGCCCAGCAGCAAGCCGCTGCCACGCGGCTTGGATGCGGACTGGCGGTGTTTGAATTCTTTGTTCATCACCTACATCTTTTCGGGAGCACCGACCCCGAGCAACCGGAGGCCGTTTTGAAGAACCTGGCGTACCGCCAGAAACAGCGCCAGACGTGCACGCCTGACGGATGTGTCGTCGACCAGAACGCGTTCGGCATTATAGTAACTGTGGAACTCGCCTGCCAGTTCGCGCAGGTAGAACGCCACCTGATGCGGCGCCAGTTCACGCGCAGCGATATCCAGGATTTCGGGATATTCGCCCAACCGGTTCAGCAAGGACATTTCCCGGGCGCTCGTCAGCGGGGACAGATCCGCGTCAGCCAACGTTTCGACAGCCTCGCCGGATTGTGACAGCACCGAGCAGATGCGCGCATGGGCATATTGCACATAGTAGACCGGGTTGTCCTCCGACTGCGACTTGGCAAGGTCGACATCGAAAGTGAACTCGCTGTCGGCCTTGCGGGACACCAGGAAGAATCGTGTGGCATCGCGGCCGACTTCGTCGACCAAATCGCGCAAAGTCACGTAGGAGCCTGCGCGCTTGCTGATGCGCACCTCCTCACCCCCCTTCATGACCGTGACCATCTTGTGCAGCACGTAGTCCGGGTAACCGGCGGGAATGGGGTTCGCCCAGGTCGACGATGCGGCCTGCAGGCCGGCACGCACACGGGTGATGGTGCTGTGATGGTCGGAGCCCTGCACGTTGATGGCGCGGATGAAACGACGTTCCCATTTGGTGATGTGGTAGGCGACGTCTGGCACGAAGTAGGTGTAGGAACCGTCGGTCTTGCGCATCACGCGGTCCTTGTCGTCGCCGTAGTCGGTGGTCTTCAGCCACAGCGCGCCGTCTTTTTCGTAGGTCTTGCCGGCGGATACCAGCGCCTTCACGGCATCCCCCACGCGCCCTTCCGTGTAGAGAGAGGATTCGAGGTAGTAGTTGTCGAAACGCACACCGAATGCATCGAGGTCGGCGTCCTGTTCGCGGCGCAGGTAGGCCACCGCGAAAAGTTGGATGGACTCCAGGTCGTCGGGATGGCCGCTTGCCGTGACGGCGCGGACATGCGTGTCGCCAACGGTCTTCTTCGCCAGGAAGTCGGCTGCGATGTCGCGAATATAGTCGCCCCGATAGCCGTCTGCCGGCCATTCCGGCGCGTCGGGTTCAATGCCGCGCACACGCGCCTGCACCGAGAGCGCGAGATTGTCGATCTGGGCGCCGGCATCGTTGTAGTAGAACTCGCGCGTGACCACAAAGCCCTGCAGTTCCAGCAGGGCAGCAAGCGCGTCACCAAGGGCCGCTTGACGACCGTGCCCCACATGCAGGGGGCCTGTCGGGTTGGCCGAGACGAATTCGATCAGAACCGGCTGGCGCTGGCCGCGAGTGCCTTCGCCAAAGCGCGTGCCGGCGGTTAGGATGCTGTGCGCGGTATGTTGTTTGGCGCGCGGATCCACGCGCAGGTTGATGAATCCAGCGCCGGCGATTTCTGCGCTGGCCAGCCATTTTGAGGGCGGCAACGCTGCCACCAGTTCCGCGGCGATCTCGCGCGGATTGCGCTTCAGGATTCGCGACAACTGCATGGCCGTCGGACAGGAAAAGTCGCCGTGCTGGGCCTGCTTCGGGCGCTCCAGAGAAATCAGCGACGCAGGCTGCTGCGGAGCCACCTTGGCCAGCGCATGCGTCAGGAGTTCGGTGATATGGGATTTGATTTCTACGGACATGGGGGCAGCTTCTGCAAACGCGAATATTTCCGTCAAGGTGCGGGGCTGAGGGGATTCGTTTCGCAACGGACGGGCGGGGTCGAATTATACCGTTCGCCATCAGCGGAACCCGAATTGCGCGGTTGCAGTGGCAATAATGCGCTTGGAAACGGTCAACGCAGCGATGGGTGACCGGCAGTCGCTTACCGAAGGCACGGAAATGGATTAAAATTCAAGACCTTCAAACCAGCTTCATGCTCTGCGCGAAAGTCTGCACGATGGTGCAGGCGTGCGCTGACGAAGAGCTCAAACATGTCTAAAGTTGCATTGATTACCGGTATTACGGGGCAGGACGGCTCTTACTTGGCCGAACTCCTGCTCGACAAAGGCTATACCGTTCACGGTATCAAGCGCCGCACTTCGCTGTTCAATACCGATCGTATCGACCATTTGTACCAAGACCCGCATGTGGACGGACGACGGTTCGTGCTGCATTACGGCGACATGACTGACTCCAGTAGCCTGATTCATGTCATGCAGAAGGTTCGTCCGGACGAGGTGTACAACCTGGCGGCCCAGAGTCATGTGGCGGTGTCGTTTGAGGAGCCGGAGTACACCGCCAATTCCGACGCGCTAGGCGCCCTGCGACTACTCGAAGCGATACGTATACTCGGCTTGGAGAAGAAGACGCGCTTCTACCAAGCGTCGACCTCCGAACTGTATGGGTTGGTGCAGGAGATTCCGCAAAAGGAAACGACGCCGTTCTATCCGCGCTCACCTTATGCGGTGGCCAAACTCTACGCCTACTGGATCACGATCAATTACCGCGAGGCGTACGGCATGTACGCCTGCAACGGTATCCTGTTCAACCACGAGTCTCCGGTTCGCGGAGAGACTTTCGTTACGCGCAAGATCACCCGCGCGCTGGCGCGGATCAAGCTCGGGCTGCAGGACTGCCTGTACCTGGGCAACATGTCGGCGCTGAGGGACTGGGGTCATGCGCGCGACTACGTCGAAGCCATGTGGTTGATGCTGCAGCAGGGCAAGCCTGAGGACTTCGTGA
>CANIIN010000141.1 GCA_947467405.1 Betaproteobacteria bacterium
ACACCGATGAATTGCGGTCGAAGCTGATCTTGCCGTCCGGCTTCGGGTAGTCGATCGGCTTGTGCTGGCTGGCTGGTTCCAGCGTCTCGTGGTCGGCGTGCTGGTGATGCAGCGTCCACGGGAACTTGCCGCCCAGCGCGAATTGCTCCAGGCCCACCATCACGGTGCCGGTGTACAGGCCCTTGGCCATCCACTGCTTGAAGTTGCGCGCCTTCCACAACTCGTCGAACAGCCACGACTTGCGGAATGCCTCGGTGTAGCTGGTGAGTTCGTCTCCGGCGCGTTCCGCAGCCAGTGCATCGAACGCGGCTTCGGCGGCCAGCGCGCCGGACTTGATGGCGGCGTGGCTGCCCTTGATGCGCGAGGCGTTCAGGA
This sequence comes from Betaproteobacteria bacterium, assembly GCA_947467405.1. Taxonomy (GTDB): domain Bacteria; phylum Pseudomonadota; class Gammaproteobacteria; order Burkholderiales; family SG8-39; genus CAIYPG01. The sequence goes on from CANIIN010000141.1 coordinate 376, forward strand.
AGCCGGCGTCGTCACCGACCAGGCAGCCGCCCGGGAAGGTGAGCTTGGGCAGCGACATGATGCCGCCGGCGGTGATGGCGCGTGCGCCATAGGCCAGACGCTTGCCGCCTTCCAGGTACTTGCGGATTTCCGGGTGCGTCTTGTAGCGCTGGAATTCCTCGAACGGCGAGAGGTAGGGGTTCTTGTAGGCCAGGCCGACCACGTAGCCGACGGCGACCTGGTTGTTCTCGAGGTGATACAGGAACGAGCCGCCGTAGGTATCGGCGTTCAGCGGCCAGCCGGCGGTGTGCACCACCAGGCCAGGCACGTGCTTGGCGGGATCGATGTCCCACAGTTCCTTCAGGCCGATGCCATACACCTGCGGATCGACGCCGTCATTCAGCTTGTACTTCTGCATGAGCTGCTTGCCGAGGTGGCCGCGGCAGCCTTCGGCGAAGATGGTGTACTTGCCCTGCAGTTCCACGCCGGGCTGGAAGTTGCCGGTGTGCTGGCCGTCCTTGCCGACGCCCATGTTGCCGGTGGCGACGCCCTTGACCGCCCCTTTGTCGTCGAACAGCACTTCCGCGCCGGCGAAGCCGGGGAAGATCTCGACGCCCAGTTCTTCGGCCTGCTGACCCAGCCAGCGCGTCACGTTGGCCAGGCTGATGACATAGTTGCCGTGGTTCTGGAAGCAGCCCGGCAGCATGAAGTTCGGCACCGCCATCGAACCGGTCTCGGTGAGGAACATGAACTTGTCGCCGGACACCGGTGTGTTCAGCGGCGCACCCTTTTCCTTCCAGTCGGGGATCAGCTCGTTCAGGGCGATCGGGTCCATGACCGCGCCGGAAAGAATGTGGGCGCCGATCTCGGAGCCCTTCTCGATGACGCACACGCCGACTTCGCGGCCCTTTTCGGCGGCCAGCTGTTTCAGGCGAATGCCGGCTGCCAGACCCGCAGGTCCGCCGCCGACGATCACGACGTCGTATTCCATCACGTCACGTTGAATGGGTTCAGACACGATAGCTCCCTCTTTAGGCAATGATTTTCTGTTGGCCCATTATAATCCCGCAGCGCACCCGCAGACCACGCCCAAATGGGGTCGAAATCTTTGGAAGCGCTGATCAAGTTGCGAATAGGCACAACGCCGTCGGCGCTTCCCTCTGAAGTGGGGGATATACAAGGGGGCTTGCCCCCTTGTTCAGTGAATCCCTCCGTATAACCACGGTCAACACACCAAAATGAACTCAACCTCCCATTCCGCCGCGCCTGTCAAGCTGCATGTCGCCACCGCCGTGATTCCGCTGCGTCGTGCCGACATCGATTCCGCCGCGCATGTCAATAACACGAACTATTTCCGATTCATGGAAGAGGCGCGCATGGTGTGGTACGAGTCGCACGGCATCGAGGGCGATTTCGGTGATCCGCACGCCCCGGGCAGGAAGCCCTCGGTGCTGCCGCCGGGCTGCGGGCCGATCATCGTGACGGCCAGTTGCAGCTTCTCCAAGGCGCTGAAGTTTCCGGGCGACGCCATCATCGACGTCTATATCAGTGAGCCGGGCCGCTCCAGCATCGTGATTTCGTATGTGTTCCGCGCCAGCTACGCACCGGAGACGGTGTTCGCGGAAGGTTCCACCAAGGCGGTGTGGATCAACAACAAGGAAGAGAAGTCGATTCCGCTGCCGGAGGTGGTCAGGGCGCTTTTCAACCGCGCCTGAATCGTTACGTTCGGAGCTTCACGCCCGGCGCCCGGCCGCGAAGCGACCGGGAAGCCGATGCGTTGGAGATGCCCGTCAGATGGGCATCTCCAGTGGTTGCTGCTCAGCAGCCGGCGCGTTTCTGCAGGCCGTCGGCGCGTGACTTGTCGGCATTTTCAGCCATGGTCAATGCGGTGGCACCGATCAGGAAGTGGCTGGTCTTGCTGGCGGACAGGTTCGCATTCATGACCTTGATCGAGCCGGCGTTCTGCTCCATCCAGGCCGCCATCGCCGCAGCGTCGACCTTCTTGGCGCCTTCGATGGCCGCTTTCAGTACGTATACCGAATCGTACAGATAGCCCGCCAGCACCGGCGAATACTGCGGGAACTTGTCGCCAGTCTCGGCCTGCAGACGCTGCTTGTACTTCGCAAAATCGGATGAACCGATCGGATCGCCGTTGCAGTAGGTGAGCGCCTTGTAGTTGATGCCGACTACATTCTTGTAGGCATCGGGTCCGGCCACCTTGATGACCACGCCGGGCTGTACGATGACCGAGATGTTGCCCACCACCTTGATGCCCCAGCTGAGATCGGCCAGGCTCTTGATGACGGCGCCGGTATCGGCTCCCACCGCGGTGAGCGCCAGCAGCACGTCCGGGTTGGTTCGTCGCAGTGACAGCAGTTGCGGCGTCATGTCCGTGGCCGTCAGCGCGTATTCCTGCTCTGCCTTCAGTTCGATATTGCGTTTGCCGAGTTCGACCTTCAGCGCCTCGACCGTCGAGCGCGTCTGTGCACCGGCGTCGTGAATCACCGCCGCCGACTTGACGTGCAACACGGTGTCCACATAGATGGCGATAGCCTCCGCCTGGGCGTTCGCGCTGGGCAGCAGGCTGAAGTGGAACGGGCCGGCCTGCGGGGTCACGGCCATCGAGCCGGAAATGCTCACCGACGGTGTCTTGCTTTCATTCAGCACCGGCAGAGTGGCCAGTGTCAGCTGGCTGGCGATCGGCCCGACGATGGCATCGACCTTTTCACGCTGCGTCAGGCGCCGTGCTTCGCTGACGGCGGCAGTGGGGTCGCTCTGGTCATCGGCGATGACGACGCGGATCTGCCGGCCGAGAATGCCGCCGGCTGCGTTGATTTCCTTCACCGCGAGGTTGACACCGGCGATGCCGTTGAAGCCGCTCTGGTTGGCCGATCCGGTCACCGAGCCCAGGAACCCCAACTTGAACGGTTCGGCCGTTCCCTGTGCGTGAGCCAGCGGTGTCAGGCCTGATGCGACCACGGCCGACAGGGTGAGTGATACGGCGCCAAGCAGCGCCTTTCTGCGATTGATCATCATGATTCCTCCTTGGAATATCGACGGCCGGATGGCGATCGAAAAACAGCACGCGACGACTCGGCGTAACGATCATTGCAGTCGATTCGGTGGTGCCCTGAGTTGATTTGCATCAGTTCGTTGCAGCTTGTCGACCGACGTGCAACGCAAAACGCATGGACAAACAGGGTGATCCGGCTGTTCTGAAGGAACTTGAGGCGTCGAGAGCCTGACGATGCCCGACACCGTCGGGCTTGCAGGTTCCAGCTTACAGGAATCGGCGGGCGGGGGCCGGCCGCGAGCGGGGCGCCGTGAACAGCGCCCCGGAGATGTTCAGGGCTCGATGAACGCGCAACCGGTTTTCTTGCGCACGTCCTCGATGGACACGCCGGGATGCAGTTCCCTCAAGATCAGGCCGGCCGGGCCGACTTCGAACACGCACAGGTCGGTGATGATCATGCTGACCACGCCCTTGCCGGTGAGCGGCAGCGAGCAGTTCTTGACGATCTTCGGGCTGCCGTCTTTCGAGGTGTGCTCCATCAGCACGATGACGCGCTTCACGCCGGCGACGAGGTCCATGGCGCCGCCCGGGCCTTTCACCATGGCGCCCGGCACCATCCAGTTGGCCAGGTCGCCGTTCTCGGCTACTTCCAGACCGCCCAGGATCGACAGGTCGATGTGGCCGCCGCGAATCATGGCGAACGAATCGGCGCTGGAGAAGAAGCTCGACCCGGCGATGGTGGTGATGGTCTGCTTGCCGGCGTTGATGAGATCCGGATCGACCGAGTCCTCGGTAGGGAAGGGGCCGATGCCGAGCAACCCGTTCTCGGATTGCAGCGTGACGTTGATGCCGTCCGGAATCAGGTTGGCCACCAGCGTCGGGATGCCGATGCCGAGGTTCACGTAGAAACCGTCGCGCAATTCCTGCGCGGCGCGCTTGGCCATCAGCAGACGGATCGGCGATTCCTTCTTCGAGGCGGCGGCGCCGGCCACGGTGCGGAATTCGATGCGCTTCTCGTACTTGGGGCCCTGGATGATGCGGTCCACGTACACGCCGGGCGTGTGAACCTGTTCCGGATCGAGTTCGCCCACTTCCACCAGTTCTTCCACTTCGGCCACGCACACCTTGCCGCAGGTGGCGATCATGGGGTTGAAGTTGCGCGCCGTCTTGCGATAGACGAGGTTGCCGGACTTGTCGCCCTTCCACGCCTTGACGATCGAGACATCCGCCTGGATGGCTTCTTCGAGCACGTATTCCTTGCCGCCGAAGGAGCGCGTGTCCTTTTCTTCGGAGAGCTTGGTGCCGAAGCCGGTGCGCGTGTAGAAGCCCGGGATGCCGGCGCCGCCGGCGCGCAGCTTCTCGGCCAGCGTGCCTTGCGGCGTGAGTGCCAGTTCCAGTTCGCCCGCCAGCACCTGGCGCTCGAATTCCTTGTTCTCCCCGACATACGAGGCGATGACCTTCTTCACCTGGCGCGTCTTCAGCAACAGGCCCATGCCGAAATCGTCCACCCCGGCATTGTTGCCCACGATGGTCAATTCCTTCTTGCCGCTGTCTACCAATGCCTGGATGAGGTTCTCGGGAATGCCGCACAGCCCGAACCCGCCCGCCGCGATGGTGATGCCGTCATGGAGCAGGCCGTCCAATGCCGCGGCTGCGCTGGGATAGACTTTTTTCATGCTGATTCCTTGTGGGGCGATGTGATGAGCGATGAACCAATCGTACAGTGCGATGAGGCAATGTCAAGGTTGCACCGGTGTGAAGCGTGAGGCGCGAGGCTGTGCACAGGCTGGACGGCGCCGTGACAGGGAAGGCGGCATAGCGACTAGAATTCGGGACCACTGATGCGATCACGGCTGATCGTGCGACACAGCTGCAAAAGGAGAAGAACAACATGTCGGCCATTCCCAATTCGCTGGGGCTCATCCCCCCCGCACGACGAGTCCCCATCCCCGGCGCCCCGCAGGATCTGGCGCATGTGCTGGACAAGGGCCTCGCCGAGAAGCCGGATGCCGAGGCACTGGTCGGTCGGTATGCGCGCTACAGCTATCGACAGCTGGATGCTGTCGTCAGTGCCGCCGCGGCCGCGCTGGCATCGTTGGGCATCAAGAGCGGTGATCGCGTGGTGTGCTCCAGCGCAAACGATCCGGATGTCATCATCGCGTTTCTGGCCACGCAATGGCTGGGCGGCATCTGGGTGGGCGTCAATCGCGCCCTGACTGCGCCCGAGAAGAAATACATGCTGGAGAACAGCGGCTGCGCAGTCTTTCTCGGCGACAAGAACACTGCGCCGCAGGTCGCAGAGATGGCCGCGCAACTTCCGGAACTGCGCCATGTGATCGAGATGGAGCCCGGCAAAGCCGACGGCCAGTGGGCGAAGCTCGTGGCAGCCCACGACGGTGCAAAGCGCCCCGAGGTCGACATCGATTCGTGGGCTCCCGCGGCGATTGCGTACACCAGCGGCACCACGGGTTTCCCCAAGGGCGCGGTGCTCAGCCAGCACAACATGCTGCTGGTCGGCGCCGAGCATCGCTACCGGAATCCCGATGATCCGGCCACACGCTGGGGATCGATCTTCCCGTTCACCATTCTCAACATGATGATCCTGGTGGCGCTGAAGGCCTTCCAGTCGGCCGGCACCTGCATCTGCATGGATCGCGTCGACGCGGTGGGCGTGGCCGAATGGGTGAAGAACGAACGCGTCAACCAGTTTCCGATGATGGTGGCGACAGTGCACGATCTGCTCACCAATCCCGAAGTGAAAAAGGAAGACATCGCCTCGCTGATCTCGCCGGGCGTGGGCGGCGGCGGATTTCCCGACACGCTGCGCGAACTGTTTCGCGAGCGTTTCGGCGTGGAGCCGCAGTTCACCTACGGCCTCACCGAGGCACCCACCGGCGTGGCGTACACCAACCCCAGGGCGCCGCGCGTGCCGGGATCGAGCGGACTGGTGATTCCGAGTCTGCGCGTGCGCATCGCCGACACCGCCGACAAGGACGTGCCGGTCGGCGAAACCGGGCAGATCCTGATCGGCCCGGCCGACAGCGGGCCATTCGCCAACGTCTACGCGCCGATGCTCGGCTACTGGAAGAATGCCGAGGCGACGGCGAAGGCGCTCGCAGGCGGCTGGTTGCACACCGGCGACATGGGTTATTTCGACGCCGACGGCAATCTGTTCGTCAGCGGCCGCGGTCGCGACATGATCATCCGCGGCGGCGCCAACATCTATCCCGCCGAGATCGAACGCGTGCTGGCCGGCGATTCGCGGCTGCGCGAGACGGCCGTACTGGGCCGGCCTGATACGCGACTCGGCGAAACCGTGGTGGTGTTCGTCGAGCCCATGCCCGGCGTGGCGGCCGACGAGGCGCTGCTCGACGAACTGAAGGCGCGCTGCAATGCCGAACTGGCCCGCTACAAGATTCCCAACGATTGGATCTTCGTGACCGACATGCCGCGCAATACCATGCGCAAGGTGCAGAAGAACAAGCTCGCGGAGATGTACTTCAAGCCCGG
>CANIIN010000142.1 GCA_947467405.1 Betaproteobacteria bacterium
CGAAAGCGAGGCCGATGCGGTCACGCGCAACATCTTCCTCACCCTGCACAAGTCCTTCATCACGCCCTTCGACCGCTGGGAGATCAAGGAACTGGCCAAGGCGCTGGACGACATGATCGACTACATCGAGGACATTCCGCAGCACGCCAAGCTCTATGGTCCTGGCAATTTCACGCCCGAGATGGCGGCGCTGGGGCAGATCGCGGTGCGTGCCACGCAGAAGGTGCAGGAGGCCGTGGAACTGCTGTCGGACATGAAGAATGCCGATCGCATCCTGAAGATCTGCCAGGAGATCGGCTACATCGAAAGCGAAGCCGACCATGTCATGCATGCCGGCATGGAGCGGCTGTTTTCCGAAAACGGCGACGCGCGCCGCTTGATCCGCGACAAGGAACTGTACGAGTTGCTGGAGGAGGCCATCGATCGCGCCGAGGATGCGGCTGACGTGCTGCACGGCGTCGTGCTCGAACGCATATGATCGAAATCGATCAGGCGTTCCTGGTCATGGCGCTGCTGGTGGCGGTGGCGCTGCTGTTCGATTTCATGAACGGCTTCCATGACTCGGCCAACTCCATTGCGCTGATGGTGTCGACGCGGCTGCTGACGCCGCAGGCGGCGGTGGTGTGGGCGGCGTTCTTCAATTTCATCGCCTTCCTGGTGTTCGGCCTGCAGGTGGCGATGACGGTGGGCTCCGGCATCATCGATCCGGCCATCGTCGACAATGCGGTGATCTTCGGCGCGCTGTCCGGCGCCATCATCTGGAACGTCATCACCTGGTGGTTCGGCATTCCATCGTCGTCCTCGCATGCGCTGGTGGGCGGCCTGGTCGGCGCGGCGCTGGCCAAGTCCGGGCCCGACGTGGTCATCGCCAAGGGGCTGATCAAGACTTCGTCGGCGATCATCCTCTCGCCGATGCTGGGCATGCTGCTGGCCGTGGCGCTGTCGATCGGCATCCTGTGGATGTTCCAGCGCTCGTCGCCATCGCGCACCGAAGGCGGATTCAACAAGGCGCAGTTCATCTCCGCGTCCATGTACAGCCTGGGCCATGGCGGCAACGACGCGCAGAAGACCATGGGCATCATCACCGTGCTGCTGTTCGCCAATGGATTCCTGCAGGGAGAAATGCATGTGCCGTTCTGGGTGGTGATTTCCTGCCACCTGGCCATTGCGCTGGGCACGCTGTTCGGCGGCTGGCGCATCGTGCGCACCATGGGCATGGGCATCACCCGCGTGCGGCCGTCCGGGGCGTTCAGCGCCCAGACCGCCGGCGCCATCACGCTGTTTCTCGCCACCTACCTCGGCATCCCGGTCTCCACCACGCACACCATCACCGGCGCCATCGTCGGTATCGGCCTGTCACGACGCGTCTCGGCGGTGCGCTGGAGCATCGCGGCGCGCATCCTGTGGGCTTGGGTGTTCACCATCCCGGCCGCGCCGCTGATTGCGGCCTTGTTCTGGTGGGTGGGCAGGACCTACCTGCTGTAACCGGTTCGCGCAGATGGTCCTGGACGTCCGTCTGGCGCCGTTCTCCGGGTGATCCCGAGCGACTCCTGACCGATCTTGTGGGCAGTCCCACATGGATGATATTGTGTGCGGTACTGGACAAAGTTGCAACGCTCCGCGCCGTCCAAACAATAATTTGCCGAGAACAGGGAGGCACCATGATCGCCAGCAGCTACTGGATTCATAACTGGATCATTCCTTTCATTGTGCTGTTTTTCTTCGTATTTTCTGCGCTGAGTTTTGTGGTCGGAGCGGGCCTGATCGTCAACAGTTCGCGCATGTTCAAGCTCTTTGAAGTCATGAACCGCTGGACCTCGCTGCGCCGACAATCGCGCTGGGCGGCCATCCCGCATGACATTCACCCCACGGTGCATGAATATCGCCGGTGGATCGGCGTGGTCTTCATCGTCGTCGGTATCGTTGGCCTGGTGTCCGGGCATGACCTGGCCCGCCTCATCGCCGGACTGAAGGTCGACGTCTCGCGCCTCGTCGTGTCGATCGCATTCCAGACGCTGGCCTGGTTCGTGGTTGTCGGCAATGCCTTCGCCATCATCCTGGGCATCATGCTGATTGCCTCCCCCGCCACCTACAATGCCATCCGCCTGCGCCTGGATCGCTGGGTTTCCACGCGCCAGATGACGGTGGGCGGCGACGTCATGCGCCTGTCTCTCGACAAGTGGATCGCAACATCTCCCAAGACGGCCGGTTGGATCATCTCGATCGTGTCGCTGTTCGTGGCCGCCGATTTCGGGACCATTCTCTACTCGGCGCTCTAAGCGGCCTTGCCGGCCTGGTCGAACCCGGCGATGTATCGCTGAGCTCAGCCGACTCTAGTCGGGCAGGTGCCTGCAGAAGTCCATTCGGCGCGGTTCTCCGGATATTCTCCCCGGGCGCGATCAGGCGGCCCTGGCGGCAAAGCGCTCGCGCAGTTTCACCTTCCAGAACTTGCCGGTCGCCGTTTTCGGGATGGCGTCCATCACTTCGTAGGCGTCGGGCCATTGCCATCTGGCAAAGTGACTGGCGAGCGTGGCGTTCAATTCATCCGGCGTGGCGCTCTGTCCCGGCTTGAACACCACGCAGGCCAGCGGTCGCTCGCCCCATTTGTCGTGCGGCACCGCGATCACGGCGGCTTCCGCGACAGCCGGGTGAGCCATGATGGAATTCTCCAGATCGACCGAACTGATCCATTCGCCGCCGGATTTGATCAGGTCCTTGGTGCGGTCGGTGATGCGCACATAACCGTGCGAATCCACCGTGGCGACGTCGCCGGTGCGCAGCCAGCCGTCGGCGCTGAACTTCACCGGATCGGCGCCGATGCCGTAGTAACTGCCGGTGATGTACGGCCCGCGTACCTGGATCTCGCCCACCGACTTGCCGTCCCATGGCGCTTCGGCGCCGTCGCCCGAATCGGCCACGATGCGCAGTTCGATCATGGGGGAGGGCACGCCGGCGGTGGCGGTGCGCGCCACGCGCTCGTCGTCCGAGATCTCCTGCAGTTCCGGCTTCACGTAACTCACAGTGCATAGCGGCGAAGTTTCGGTCATGCCCCAGCCTTGAACAACGGTCACGCCGTGTTTTGCGTAGGCCCGGATCAGTGACTCGGGCACGGCGGCCCCGCCGACCAGGCTGCGCAGGCCGTGGGGCAACTTCCAGCGGCCGGGATTCGTCTCAAAAGCCTGGATCACAGACAGCCAGATGGTCGGCACGCCCAGTGCGAAGCTCGGCGGTTCGAGTTGCATCAGGTCGAGCAGATCATCGGGGTGGAGATGCGGGCCCGGGAACACCAGCTTGGTGCCCAGCATCACCGCGGCGTAAGGCATGCCCCAGCAGTTGGCGTGGAACATCGGCGTCACCGTCAGCACGGTGTCGCGACCCGACAGGCTCCAGAAGTCCGGCATCGACGAACCGATGGAATGCAGCACCGTGGAGCGATGCGAGTACACCACGCCCTTCGGTTGCCCGGTGGTGCCGCTGGTGTAGCACATGGCCACCGGATCGTTTTCGTCGTGCGGCGCGTAACCGGCAAAGGGCGGGGCGGCGGCGAGCAACTGCTCATAGTCGGTGAACGCGGGTTCCGTGGCCGCACCGGAAAACGAGTACACGATGACGCGCTCGAAGCGGTGCCGGTCGGCGAATTGCCGGTACAGCGGCAGCAGCACATCGTCCACGATCAGGAAGCGGTCCTCGGCATGCGCGGCGATGAAGCCGATTTCATCCGGCGCAAGGCGCAGGTTGAGCGTGTGCATCACGCCGCCCGCGGCCGGAATGCCGAAGTAGCATTCCAAGTGAGCATGATGGTTCCAGCTCAGCGTCGCGACGCGATCGCCCTTCTTCAGTCCGAGCCCCAAGAGGGCCGAGGCCAGTTGCCGCGCGCGTTCGTGAAACTGCGCGAAGTTGTGGCGGCGCAACGACTTGTCCGGCAGGCGCGACACGATCTGCGATTGCGGAAACAGCTTGCCGGCACGGTCCAGCAGCGTGTTCAGCGACAGCGGCGTTTTCATCATGGTGCTTTGCATGCGGGTCTCCTCCATGCGGATGCGGCGGCATTTTCAGGGATGTGATGCCTTGAATTGCGCAGAGCGAATACTATAGGGGACACCCACTGAACGCGCGCGTGCCGTCGATCCGGTCCACGGCCCGGCGACGCGATGTGCTTCGAACAAGGAGTCTGTCTGCAATGAATGCTTCCGTCACATCCCTGGCAGCGCTGGCCGATCACGCGCGCCGGACCGATGCCCGCGCCGGCCTGCTGGCTGCGGTGCGCGCCATCGCCCCGCTCATCGAGCGCGAGGCGGAGCAGGGCGAGGAACAGGGCAACGTCACCGATGCCGTGGTCGATGCCATGAAGAAGGCGCGCCTGTACTGGATGCTGGTGCCGGCCGAATTCGGCGGCAGCGGGCTGGACATCTGCTCGGCGGTGGACGTGCTGACCGCCGTCAGTCGCGCCGATGCGTCGGCGGGCTGGTCGCTCATGGCGATCGTCAGCGGGACGGCCATTGCCAGCGCCTACGTCGGCCCGGCTGCATTCAAGGACATGTTCGGCGGTGGCAGGTTGCCCCTGGTCGGCGGCATGCTGGCGCCGACCGGCAAGGCCTGGGAGGTCGAGGGCGGCTTTGAAGTCGAAGGCAAATACTCTTTCGGCAGCGGCTGCCGGCATGCAGACTGGTTCGCCTCGGGCACCGTCATCGTCGATGAAACAGGGGCGGGGAAGTTCCGCACTGCGGGTACCTTCCTGCCGCGCGAGCGCGTGGTCGTGGAGAGCAACTGGGACGTCATGGGCCTGCGCGGCACCGGCAGCATCGACTATCAGGTGCCGCGGCAGTTTGTCGCGCGGGACTACACCTTTGACGTGATGGCGCCCGTGGCGCAGCGCGGCGGGCCGATGTTCGAACTCGGTATCCTCGCCTTCGCCGGTTCGGGCCACACCGCCGTGGTGCTGGGCATCGCGCAGCGCGCCATGGAAGAGGTGCTCAAAGTGGCGACGGTCAAGACGCGCCCCGGCTACAGCGGACCGATCGCCGACAACACGCTGTTTCGCGAACAGTTCGCCTTCCAGGATGCGGCCCTGCGCGCCGCCATGGCGCTGATCCAGTCCACCTATGCCGAAGTGCAACGCGCGGTGGCGGCCGGCGAGAAGCTCAGCTCCGCGCAGCGCCACAGCTACCGGCAGACGGCGATTTGGGCGCATCGCACCGTATCCGACATCGTGCGGTTCTGTTTCAACTGGGGCGGCGCGCAGTCCATCCGCAACCCCAGTGCCCTGGGCCGCTGCCTGCGCGACATGAGCGTGGGCATGCAGCACGTGCTGATCGACCCGATCGGTCTGGTGGATGCGGGGCCGGCCGTGATGAAGGCCTGGCAGGGCGGAACCGTGCAGGGCCTGCCGCGATGAGCGCCGCCGCAGGCATCACCGCGAAGAGCGTTCACGTCAACGGCGTGCGGCTGAACATCGAGGAGGCCGGGTCGGGCCAGCCGTTGATCATGCTGCACGGCCTGGCCAGCAATGTCGCGTCGTTGCGCAACGACCTGCAGGCGTTCAGCGACCGCTATCGCACCATCGCCATCGACTGCCGCGGCCACGGCCTGTCCGACCATCCGTCGTCCTTCACGCTGGCTGACCACTTCGCCGACGTGCTGGCCGTGATGGATGCACTGGGCATTGCATCGACCTGTCTGATCGGTTCGTCCATGGGCAGTTATGTGGCGCAGGGCGTGGCCTTCACTGCGCCGGAGCGCGTGAAGAAGCTCGTGCTGGTGACGCCCAAGGCCCATGGCGCACGCTCCAGCAGCGAAGAGATGCTGAAGACGCGCGGTGCGCATCTGGCCAAGGCCAGCCCCGACGAGCAGCGGGAATTCCTGCGCAGCGTGATCCTCGCGCCGACCACGCCAGAACGCCGCGCCGCACTGTTCGCCGAGATGGAGCGAAGCAACGGTCCGGTCATGACGGCGGCGCAGACGGCTGCCGTGCGCAAGGCCATGGAGAACTTCGATCTACGGCCGCAGTTGCCGCGCATTTCAGCGCAGACGCTGGTCATCAGCGGTCGGCACGATCCACTCAACCCGCCGGCCGAGGGCAAGGTGGTGGCCGACCTGATTCCCGGCAGCCGCTTCGAGATATTCGAGCATTCAGGCCATGTGCCGCGACTGGAAGAGCGTGAGGTTTATCTGCAACGGGTCGGGGAGTTCCTCGCGCAGTGAACGGCGGGACCGGATCCGGCGCGTCAGGCGAATCACGGCATGGGCGGCCGGGGCCGCCATCAGGACCGGAATCAAAACGACTGTGGTAACAAAAAAAGACGGCATTCACCCAAAGGAGAGAGCGATGAAGACAGTACTGGTGACGGGGGCGACCGGCCTGATCGGGGCCAACATCTGCGAGCAACTGATCAAGAAGGGCGATCGCGTGCGAACCATCGCCCGCAAGCCGGCAGCGCCGGATGGTCTGGCGCTGCGCGACCTGGGCGTCGAAGTCCTGCCGGGCGACATCACCGACCTGGCCTGCGTGCACAAGGCCACCGAAGGCGTCGACGGCGTGATCCATTCCGCCGCGCTGCGCGGACTGCCGGGCGCGACCCTCGAATTGAGTGTCGGCCCCAACGTGGTCGGCACCATCAATACACTGACCGCGGCGTACAGTGCCGGCGGCATCCCGGTGGTGCAGGTGCTGACCAGCACCTACTTCGACATGTGGGACAAGTCGCTCACCGAGTCCTCGCCCGTCGACATGATGTTTCGCAATACCGATCCGTATTCGCTGACCAAGCGGCTTGCTTTCCTGGAGGGCATGCAGCGGGTCGCGCAGGGGCAGGACATCCGCTTCATGCTGCCGGGCGGCGGTTACGGACCCTCGCCA
>CANIIN010000143.1 GCA_947467405.1 Betaproteobacteria bacterium
GGGCTTGTCGCCATTTTCACCGTGACAGGCGGCGCAGACCTGCTTGGCCTTGGCCTGACCCGCAGCGGCGTCGCCGCGTGCCATCGCGGAAAAAGAACCGAAGGCCATGAATGATGCCAGCGTGGCGACCATGACTTGCTTCAACAGGTTGGATGTCATTTGGCGCTGCCTCCGTCATTCTTGCCGTAATAAGCCGCGAGATCGGCCATGTCCTGATCGCTCAACTGCCCGCCTATACCCCGCATGCTGGGGTGATTGCGGTCTCCGGCACGGTATGCCTTGAGGGCGGCGACGATGTACTGCGGAGACTGGCCGCCGATTTTCGGCACCTTGTAGACGTCCGGATACACGGTCTTGTATTCAGGAATTCCATGGCAACCAATGCACATCGAAATCTTGTTCTTTGCCGCGTCGGCGGAACCGACCGGCGCCGCACCCTGTGCATGCGCCACGACCGAGATCGCAGAACACGCAACGGCCAGCACCGTCGCCGCGGAAATCTTGTTGAACGCTGTTCTCATATGAGGACTCTTGTTTCAGGTCACACTGCGTTGAAAGAAGCCACCGAACCTTCGCCAGCGAGGGCAGCAAATCGTTGGTAGCCATCTGCGGATTCGTTTCGAATGCTGCTCCGCATGTGTTGCCGGGAATGCAAAAAAGCGGCGCAATTCTAGCCGATAATGCCTCTCATGGTCAAAAATGGACGGGTCGAGCAGCGCCGATCCGCCGCGCCGCAAGACAGGAACGAATTGATCGCGCGATCGCACCCGCCATGCGCCGCATTCGCACCGGATCAAGCAGTCGTTCCTCCTCGTCACGGTTGACGATCACGCCGGCCTCCAGCAGCAGGGCGGGCATGGTCGCCTCCTTCAGGACGACCAGGTTGTCGAAGTAGTGGACGCCGTTCGTCCTGTCGGCAAAGGGTTTGAATTCGCCAGGCACGGGTTCGGCGTGATAAAGGGAGGGATTGAACCCGTCCTCTATCAAACCGGCACCGATCGCCGAAGCACAGCGCAATCCGGCACCGAGATCAGTCGAGCGGCGCGACACGAACAGTGAAAAGCCGCTGAATCTGTCCCCCGAGCGCAACCGTTCCATGCCATCGTGGGCCCAAGGCGTCAGGAATTGCGGCTGGACCGAATCATGGTGTACCGCAATCAGCAACTCGGCCCCACTCGCTGCACGAGCCCGGGCAGTGAGGGTGCGGATCGACCCGTCGGCGTTGATCAAGCGCGCCTCGACCCCCTGCGCCTGCAGTGCCCGGGCTATCTCCAGCGCCAGATCACGGTTGAATTCAAATTCGGTGCGCCCCCGTGCGCTGGTCGCGCCGGGCTTGTCGAGGTTGTGCCCGACGTCAAGAGCCACCCAGGCATGCGCGAATCCTGCGCATGCGAAGGCAATGCCCAGCACTGCCAAGCGGAGCGCCTGCCGGCCGGCCATCAGCCGCCAAACCGTGGACCGTGATCGCATCGACATGGATCCCTCCCGAACAGAATCGCGGCGCGTCGTGGCAGGGATTTCACTCCCGGCTATAATGTTGGTTCTCATCTCATCCGACCACAGGGTTCTCTCATGCGCTTCACGGGTTCGTCGACCTACGTCTCAACTGAAGACCTCACGCTGGCAGTCAATGCTGCCATCACTCTGCAGCGCCCTCTCTTGATCAAGGGCGAGCCCGGCACCGGAAAAACCAAGCTCGCCGAAGAAGTCGCCTCCGCCATGGGCATGGAACTCCTCGAATGGCACGTCAAGTCCACCACCAAGGCACAGCAGGGCCTGTACGAATATGACGCCGTATCCCGCCTGCGCGACTCGCAACTCGGCGACCCGCGCGTCAAGGATATCGCCAACTACATCGTCAAGGGGACGCTGTGGCAGGCCCTGGTATCCGACAAGCCGGTCGTGCTGCTGATCGACGAAGTCGACAAGGCCGACATCGAATTCCCGAACGACCTGCTGCGCGAACTCGACCGCATGGAATTCTTCGTCTACGAGACGCGTGAGTTGATCAAGGCCAAGCATCGCCCGATCGTCATGATCACGTCGAATAACGAGAAGGAATTGCCGGACGCCTTCCTGCGTCGCTGCTTCTTCCACTATATCCGGTTCCCCGACAAGGAAACCATGGAGAAAATCGTCGACGTGCACTACCCGGACATCAAGAAGAACCTGCTCAAGGAAGCGCTCGAGGTGTTCTTCGAAGTCCGCGAGGTGCCGGGCCTGAAGAAGAAGCCGTCCACATCCGAACTGCTTGACTGGCTGAAACTGCTGCTTGCCGAGGACATCCCGCCTGACGCGCTGCGCAGCAAGGACAACAAGAAGATCATCCCGCCGCTGCATGGCGCGCTGCTCAAGAACGAACAGGACGTGCATCTGTTCGAGCGGCTGGTGTTCATGACCCGCCAGGGCCGCAACTAGTTCGCGGTCGACAACGCGCTCCGGCTATCCACCATGAATCACGCATCGTAAGGCGTCACCCATGCTCGCTGGTTTTTTCCTGAAGCTCAAGGATGCACGCATTCCGGTTTCCATCAAGGAATACCTGATGCTCATGGAGGGCATGAGCAAGGGCGTCATCTCCCCTTCGATCCAGGACTTCTACTACTTTGCCCGTCTGGTGCTGGTCAAGGACGAGGCGAACTACGACAAGTACGATCGTGTGTTCGCCGAATTCTTCAAGGGCGTGGAAGCGGTCGCAGGGCTGAATGCCGACGTGCCGCTCGATTGGCTGCTCAAGCAGGCCGAACTCAATCTCACGCCGGAAGAAAAGGCGATGATCGAGTCCATGGGCGGCTGGGAAAAGCTCATGGAAATGCTGAAGAAGCGCCTCGAGGAGCAGAAGGAACGCCACCAGGGCGGCAACAAAATGATCGGCACCGCCGGTACATCCCCGTTCGGCGCCCACGGCTACAATCCGGAAGGCGTACGCATCGGGCAGGACAAGTCGCGTAACCGCCGCGCGGTCAAGGTCTGGGACCAGCGCGAATACCAGAATCTGGACGACAACATCGAACTCGGCACGCGCAACATCAAGGTGGCCCTGCGCCGCCTGCGCCGCTTTGCCCGCGACGGCGCGCCGGACGAATTCGACCTCGACACCACCATCAGCCGCACGGCGAAAAATGCCGGCTGGCTGGACATCGCCATGCGCCCCGAGCGTCACAACACCGTCAAGGTGCTGATGTTCCTGGACATCGGCGGGTCGATGGACGACCACATCAAGCTCTGCCAGGAATTGTTCTCCGCATCCAAGACCGAGTTCAAGCATCTCGAGTACTACTACTTCCACAACTGCCTGTACGACTTCGTGTGGAAGGACAACCGCCGACGCCATCAGGAACGTTTCCGCACCTGGGACATCCTCCACAAGTACGGCAACGACTACAAGCTCATCTTCGTCGGCGATGCAACCATGAGCCCGTACGAGATTCTCCAGCCGGGCGGCTCCATCGAATACCACAACGAGGAAGCCGGGGCGATCTGGATCAAGCGCATGCTGGACGTATACAGCAAGGCAATCTGGCTCAATCCGGAACCGAAGGAAGTCTGGTCCTACCGCCAGTCCATCGGCGTGATCAAGGACCTCATGGGCGACCGCATGTTCCCGACCACCATCGACGGACTGGAAAAGGCCATGAAGGTGCTCACCAAGTAGTGCAGCCTGCCGGAAGTCGCGATGTCTCCGGCCGAGCCGGGCAGACTTGGCGAACCGCTTGCTGCAGCAATGGCAGGGGTGGCGAGGAGTTCCTACTCGTTTTCACTCAGACCACGCTGGACGGGGCAGTGATCCTCGCAGAGCGGCTTCGCAGTCAGTGCGAACACACGTTTTTCGTCGCGTCCGGCTGACTGGGCAGCCACCCTTTCAATCGGTGTTACACCGTTCCGAAACGGTGAAAGCATCGATCTGCCCCATCTGCGCGCAGACGCAACCCCTTACTCGGCAAAACAGGGCGGCCGAAACCGCGTCGAAACAAGCCGCTAGCGCCCTGCGAACCGATTTGCCGCCGCTCCTCTATGCGGTCACTACGACTGGCCTGGCGGTGGCGCCACCTTGAAGACCTCGTCGAACGTCGTGATGCCCATGGCCACCTTGGCCGCTCCGCTGATGCGCAACGGCTTCATGCCTTCCTTGTAGGCCTGGTCGCGAAGGCGCGAGAGGTCGGCGCCGGATGAGATCAACTGCTTGATGGAGTCGCTCATCAGCAGGATTTCATAGATGCCTTGCCGCCCCAAGTAACCGGTATTGCGGCATTCCAGGCACCCCACAGGCACGTAGACATATTCGGGCCGGCGGGATTTCCAGGGTGCGACGAACGCTTCCCAGTTGACGTCGCCGGCGCGATGGCCGAACGGAACCTTCTCCTTGCAATGCTTGCACAGCGTGCGCACCAGGCGCTGCGCCATGACGCCGAGAATGGTCGAATTGAGCAGGTACGATGCGACGCCGAGATCCATCATCCGCGTGATCGCGCTGGCGGCGTCGTTGGTATGCAGCGTCGACAGCACCAGGTGGCCGGTGAGCGCCGCCTGAATGGCCATCTCGGCCGTTTCGAGGTCGCGAATTTCGCCCACCATGATGATGTCGGGGTCCTGTCGCATCAACGCCCGTATGGCGTCCGCGAAGTTCAGGTCGATGTTGGCCTGCACCTGCATCTGGTTGAAGGACGGCTCGAGCATTTCGATCGGATCCTCCACCGTGCAGACATTGACCTCGGGGGTGGCCAGCGATTTCAGCGTCGAATAGAGCGTGGTGGTCTTGCCCGAACCGGTCGGCCCGGTCACCAGGACGATCCCGTTGGGCTGACTGGTCATGTTGTTCCAGCGCAGCTTGTCGTCCTCGGAAAAGCCGAGTTCGGTAAAGTCCTTCACCAGCACGTCCGGATCGAAAACCCGCATCACCAGCTTTTCGCCAAATGCCGTCGGCATCGTGGACAGCCGCAATTCGGTCTCCAGCCCCTCCGCCGTGCGCGTCTTGATGCGCCCATCCTGCGGACGGCGCTTTTCAACCACATCCATTCGCCCCAGGATCTTGATGCGGCTGGTCATGGCCGACATGACCGCAGCCGGTATTCGATAGACCTCGTGCAGCACGCCGTCAATGCGGAAGCGCACGATGCCCACGTCGCGGCGGGGCTCCATGTGGATGTCGCTGGCACGCTGATCGAATGCGTACTGCCACAGCCAATCCACGACGTGAACGATGTGCTGGTCGTTGGCGTCGAACTGGCGGTTGGTCTTGCCCATCTCCACCAGTTGTTCGAAATTGCCCACGCCCGAGCGCTGGTCGCCAGCACGCTCCGCACCCTTCACCGAGTTGGCCAGGTTGTAGAACTCGACCTGGTAGCGCGCAATGTCGTTGGGATTGGCGATCACCAGGCGAATGTCCAGGCGCAGCATCTGCCGCAGTTCCTTCTCCCAGTCCCGGACGTAAGGTTCACAGGTGGCGATGACCGCCTCACGCGTATTGACCTCAACCGGCAGAACCTTGAAACGCGCCGCGTAGTGGCTGGACATGACTTCCGTCACGGCGGAGAAATTGATCTTCAGCGGATCGATGTGGTAGTACTCCATGCCCGTCTCCGCCGCCAGCCATTCCGCCAGCCATTCCAGCGTCATGAGCTTGCCGGGCGGAACTCGAGAGCGCCACTTCTGGTCCGCGACCACCACCAGCGGATGGTGCTCGTTGCGGTGCATGCGGCGATCGGTAATCAGCTTGTCCGATTCGGTGCGATCGGCATGACCGCCGGCCACGAGTGCATCCAGCACCTCGGACAGGCTCAGGCGATGCTCGGTGACGGGTTCGGTGATTTTTTGCATGCTGCTCCAGAACGAATGAACCGGAAACCCGGCACGGGCAGATCCTCCGGGTATGCCACACGCCGGCGCCAGCCAATATAGCCACCCTACCCCGCCCTCGCAAGCCGGCGCGGGAAGGCGCAAGCGCGAGGGGTGATCGATGGGTGACCGCGAACTCGACCAAGGGTTTGTCTGGCAAACCTGCCCCGCAGTCATTATCCATGAAATGCCGGTGGTTTTTGTGCACCCGATGCCGTGGTAGCCTTCGCGCTCCCGTTTTCAATTCGATACCGTTTCACTCTCATTCACTACCTGCGCGGAGAACGACACATGACCATCAAAGTTGGCGACAAACTGCCCGACGGCACCCTCACCGAATTCATTGAAGTGGAATCTGCCGGTTGCAGCATCGGCCCGAACAAGTTCAATGTCGGCGAACTCGCCAAAGGCAAGAAGATTGCGATTTTCGCCGTTCCCGGCGCCTTCACGCCGACCTGCTCGGCCAAGCATGCGCCCGGCTATCTGGTGAATTTCGACCAGTTCAAATCCAAGGGCATCGACGAGATCTGGTGCATCGCGGTCAATGACGCATTCGTCATGGGCGCCTGGGGCAAGGACCTCAAGGCCAGCGGCAAGATCCGCATGATGGCCGATGGTTCAGCCGACTTCAGCAAGAAGCTCGGTCTGGAGGGCGATTTCTCCGGATTCGGCATGGGCATGCGCTCGCAGCGCTACTCCATGCTGTTGGAAGACGGCGTGGTGAAAAAGCTCAACGTCGAAGCACCCGGAAAGTTCGAAGTCTCGAATGCGGAGACCATGCTCGGGCAGATCTGAATCAGTCCGAACTGACGGCTCCAAACAACGAGGCCTCTCCGGGATAACCCGGAGCGGCCTCGTTGTTTCAGGGGATGATTTGTGAATTAAACCTCGAAGTGCGACATCCGGGCCTTCGGGGAAGGTGAGATGCGCAAGGGGTGTACCTTTCTAGTTGTCGAGAAAAGAGAGGGTCACTCCATGAACTACA